>JAQBDO010000026.1:0-18101 GCA_032124375.1 Gammaproteobacteria bacterium | reverse complement strand
TGGTTCAGTCACTGCTTTAACCGCTGGGTGTGCCTTTTCGATCATCCTGTGTATACGCATGCCAAAAGTCTGGTGTTCAACGGCGGAATTGACCCGTAGTACGTTGGAAATCAGCCCGGCAATATAATCGAGATGATAGCCGTCACTGGTGGTCTCAACAATGGCCAGCGAATTCATATAGTTCTTTTTGTTACCCATGTATTTGCCACATTTGAAACCTTCTTCCTCCATACAGCTGTAGAGGGAACCGGACTTGAAATAAACAGCGGACTGCCTGAGTGCCGGTGCTGACGCATAGCGAATTCTGCGCTCCGTCATATAGAGCAGGCGCTTCAGCTCACGACTTGAGAATTCATCCACCAGTCGGCCCTGTTCCATGCGCATGGTCATTTTGACCAGTTCCCGCGCAGTACCATAGCTGTTCCCACCGCCATTCACTTTCTTTTTACCCATATGCGTAAAAAAGCTGCCTTGCCTGACCTTGTTGATATCCAGACCGTTGCGCGTAATGGGATCAAAGAAGGTACGCTGAAACAGCTCGGTTAGTTCCTTCCCCGTGCTCTCCTTGAAAAAGCGTTGAATCTCTGCCTCTGTCGGCGGGTAACTCTTGCCGTACTGTTTTAACAGCATGGCCTCGCGCATGGTCATGGCAGCCGCGGAATTGGAACTCACGGACAAGGTCCAGTCCAGATACTCCCACAATGAACCCTGCTGGCCGACCGGCATGGTGTGTTGTACCAATGTCCTGGTCTCCACATTAAAGACACGAATTTTATGATGGTCGGATATACTGAAATCGTCAGCGGTCACAATCGTGTTCTTCAGAATATCCCGGCGTTTATCCAGGTTATCCGGCCAGGCATCGGCCAGCGCCTGGAACAGCCCCAGCGCCACAATGATCTTGCCAACACTGCCGGTGTTCTGCCGGTAATCACCACGATGTTCACCATAAACCGGATGTGCCGGGTCACTGATATCCAGCACAGCAATACCGTAATTATCCGCACTGCTGCCAAGCATTTTCACCAGCTGCTGGCTAAAAGCCGGATCGGGCACCGGCAAATCCATATTCGCATAGTTAAGCAGGCGCAAATCCACTTCAGCAGTAGAGAGCAGGGCGCCTGCCGGCTGTTTGACACCGGAGATAACGCCTTCATTGGCAAGCCGGGCACCCTCAACTCGACGAATACCCGTATCTTTATAACCATCCAGCGGATAGGCACCCGTCACGGTTGGCAGCAACATTGTCGCCAGAAAAACAAGCGTTACTCTTTTCATTTTGGAACCTCTTGCATGTTGACCGGATTGCTCATATTGCCCTGAAGCGACTGGTCCATTTTATTCAGATAGCTACTGCCGCGTGCATGCCGGCTTTCGAGGAAAGGGCGTAGCTGGAACAGATGCAATTTGCCATCCAGGAATCCGAATTCAATGTCCGCCGGTGCCGGGTTGCCATCATCATCGGTGATAGGCGGGAACGTATCGGGCAACTCTTTGGCAAAGGTGATCAACTGCCTGATTTCATCCGGCTGTAACACGGTATCACTGCCACTGACCGGCAACTTGTCAACGCCACCGGCAGGATTCGGATTGCGCCGCCAGGGCGCAGTCGCCATCGCCAGCACACGTACCGAGCCATCGCGAGTGTCGATGCGCAACGATTCGGCAGACTGACCATCTACCGCGCCACCGACGCCCTCATTGATGGCAACCGACAGGACAGCCTTGTCACCGCTATCAATATCCTGCGTCACCATCACGCCTGACTTGTCATTAGGCACCGAGCGCAACAGCAGTACTGCAGGATAGACATGTTCCGGCCGGGCCATATGCGACTGACGCCAGGCAAAGGCACGCGCCGTAAAAGGTGAGGCCCAGACTTTCGGAATGTCATTGATCACATTGTCCACTCCGACCACATTAGGCAACGTTAAATTCAAACCGGCACCGGTAAACCCGGCCAGGTCCTCGACATTGGTATCGGAGCGCACAAAAACGCCGTAATTATCGCCGGGCCCAAAGGCTTGCGCCATGGTTGCTCGCAGCTGCTCCCGGAAAGTGTCGTCCAGCTTCGAATTAACTATCAGCTTGTACAGTTCATCCCGGAAGCGGTTGGTATAGTCGCGACGTGCAGCGGAATCGACCGGCATCTTGTGGATATGATCGTACTCGCCCACCATCCATTCAAACACAGTCTCGCCGCTACTCTTGTAGGGCTTGTCAAGCACGGTCGCCTTAAAGACACCAAACGGAATGGCGACACCCTCTGCAACGGCGCCGGGATAATGGTGAAGCAGTTCACCGAGCTTGGCCGCCTTGGGTCCAACAATCTTGCCGGAATCGCTCGCACGCAAATCATCCAGTAACAGAAATGACTGCACCGACAGATCGAGTTTCTCCAGGTCAGGGTTAATCTCCGCGCCCTGATTCTTGTTGTCTTCGCCAAAGATGGCATCCCATTGAGGGCCGTCACTGCTGAGCTCAACCAGCCCGGAGGGACTAACGGCCATGACGACTTTTTCACCATCATGCTTTTTCAGCGTGGCAAGCAGCCCCTCATCAACGCCGACATTGGGAATACCGAGGTTACGCGCCAGTAATTGCACGTGTGACAATGGATTGCCTTCACCGGCCGTCATGATGCCGGCCACCGGTGGTAGCTCTGACACGGTTTCCGGCAGCAGGTAGATACCATGAGGATCAAAGTTACCGATATTGCCAAAATCAGGATGGGTATACAGCACGCCTCGAGCCAGCCCGGGGTTCAGTGCCCGAAAACCAACGCCTATGTCCTTGTCGAACAACTTGTGTTGCACACCGGCAAGCCGGTTTGCATCCTGCAACAGATCGTCAAGCACCTGTGAATAAAACAGCAGGGGGCTGCCACGCAACTGATCCTGAATAAACAACAATGCCTGTGGTTCAATTTCTGATAATTTCTGCATGGAGTCGAAGAACTGAAAACGCAGACCCTGGGTACCCCAACCGGGTACGCGGGCAAGGTATCCCAGAGTCTCCATGTAAGTGGCCAGTGAAACACTGTTTGTCTCAATGCGCGCCAGCGACTTTTGCAGCTCTTTTCTTCCCCGCGCATTAATGGCCCCGGTCCCATACGCCGCATCGACGGCTGACCCCAGCCAGACAATATGCTGGTGTCGACTGGCCCCGGCCAGCTGCTCACGCAGTGTTGCACTGGCACTGAAATTTGCAGTTTCAACCTCAAGACCCAGATCGATCACCCGTAAACGTGCCGAAGCACTTTTAATCCGGGGTGTTGCATCGCGCAGGTCCGCCAGCAGATGTGCAGTCACCTGGTAATGGTTACTGGCAGAGTCATCTTTCTCAAGCGCTGCTGCGGCCTTGTATAAAATCTCCTGTAACCACGGACCACCGGAAAACACCTTGGCCGATTCGCGTAACTTCTGCGGTAACGGCACTCCCTGGTAGACAAGGTCAATATCGCTGGCAAGCTCCTCATACTTGGCTTTCATTACCGGATCATCAACACCGGCTGCATAGTCGCGTACCCTCTGGGCATCACCGGCATCCGGCGTGCCGTGAATCTTGCCGCGAATATCATTGAAGCCGGGATCCTGATCAGACAATGCCGCAGACACCTGTCTCACTTTTTGTACGGAAGCGGTGCTTTCCCCGTGACTCACCAGCGCCGCACCGATACGCAGCGCCGGATAACGCGTGCCGATCCATTCCGGTTCGCTACTCAGTGCCAGCAGCAGCTTGCGGCCACCCTCGCGTTCATCTTCTTCCTGTATGGCGCCTCGATAGAACAGGGCACGCCGGAATATCCAGCCATCGTCAGCCGCTACCAGATATTTTTCTATCAGTAATTGATTGTAGTCATCGATAAAACCGGGCTGTGCAAGCTGCACTTCAGGATCATAGCCCGCCAGCAGATTGGCAATCTTGTAACCTTGCTCACGAAGCTTCAGCGTATCTTCGCTCCACGCACCGTGTTGATAACCACCACCGTGATCAACACAGGCGTATTCTTTGGGAGGGAAAACAGAACCGTCATTACAATACCAGCGCAGCTCCTTGAAAGGCCCGCGTTCCCTGGTTTTCATTGTTTCAATCCAGCCCTGGTATTCCGGGTTACTGCCGGTTGACTGACTGACACTCGCCGAGACGGAAAAACTCATGCAGACCAGGATGATTAAAAATCGAGCCATTAGTGACTTCTCCATATGTATGAATATCAATTTCCTGACTTTTTCTTGCTGGCAGGATAACAGGCAAATCACTCCCCGACCGCCATCCAGCTATTGTATAACGCAACCTGAGCAGCACCAAACTGATGCTGATGGTGACAGTGCGGTGGGGTTGGCATGCTTGTACCAGGTCATTTTGCAGACCCGTGCCGGCCTAGAATGTATGTGTAATGTTATTGATCGGTTGCAAATGGAAGTTAAGCACCTGACCGGTTGCATCCTGCAATACCAGCTCAGACTGGTTCCTGATAAAAGTATATTGCGTGACAGTGCCGGTTTGCGGGCTGTAAAGATTGACGATATTGTTTTCAATACGGATAGCGCCATCGATGCCAGCCTGTCCATCCAGAAGACGGAACCTGTTGCCCCTGATTTCAAGCATTTCACCGGCATTGCCATACCACCTGCCATCCAGCAATGAAAGCTGTTGTGACGGGTAGCCCCCATTGTAGCCATCATAGCCGCGGTTAGAATAAGGCGTATTGGCATAGGATGGATAGGCATTCGATGGCGGATACGCCCGGTTATTACTGAACGGATTTGACCACGGGTTTATTCCGCCTCCGTTCATCGGAAAACTGTTCATGCCGGACCAGGGAGACATACCCATTCCACTCATCGGAAAACCACCCGCCCCACTCCAGGGAGACATGCCCATTCCACTCATCGGGAAACCACCCGATCCACTCCAGGGAGACATGCCGCCAAAGCCTGAGATCGGGTTCATGCCAGTCATACCGGACATCATGGGCCAGGACGTCATTCCGGATCCTAGTGGATTGCCCATCCCCGAGTTGCCCGTGTTACCCAGCATGGCGTCGGACATGACATTCATCATCACCAGCATCATGCGAAACATGGCGCCAAACATATCCGCGCTGGCTTCCGCGGTAGTCGGGACAGGAGCGGAGAGCACGCAGAGCAGTGTCAGGACAGCGTATCTTTTCTTTATGTATGTCATCTGGTCAGTACAGTGAGAGAAGGCTGCATCCAATAAGTCTAGGAAAAAAAACCTAGCCCTGATAGATACTTGTAATACTAATACAATATGTGGTGACATGTCAGCTCAAAAATACAATATATAGGGTGTCGGCACAGACCCACCTGCAGTACAGCATTAAAATTCACTCTGCTACCCACCAGGGTCAAGCGCTCACGACCAATATCTGCTGCATTACGCACCTGATCAGAACACCGTGCTACACTAGACAACTTTCACTCTAGCTCACTGAAACACATGAATAATTTCACCGAACTACTGAACGAACGTATCCTGTTTCTGGACGGTGCCATGGGCACCATGATTCAGCGTCACAAACTGGAAGAAGCTGACTATCGGGGTGAGCGCTTTGCCGACTGGTCATCTGACCTGAAGGGTAATAATGATCTGCTTAGCCTGACGCAGCCGCAGATTATCCGTGATATCCATACGCAGTATCTGGATGCCGGCGCTGACATTATTGAGACCAACACGTTTAACTCCACCCGTATCGCCATGGCTGATTACGGCATGGAAGAACTTGCATACGAAATCAACGTTGCCTCGGCACGGCTTGCACGAGCAGCAGCCGATGCCGTGACAGCGCAAACACCTGCGAAGCCGCGTTTTGTTGCCGGTGTACTTGGTCCTACCAATCGCACCGCTTCCATTTCTCCAGACGTTAATGATCCCGGCTTTCGCAACGTCAGTTTTGACCAGCTGGTTGAGGCATACACCGAGTCCACACGTGCACTGATGGATGGTGGCGTCGATATCATCCTCATCGAAACCATCTTTGACACCCTCAATGCCAAGGCCGCCGTGTTTGCGGTTGACCAGTATTTTGCAGACTCCGGCAAGCGTTTACCGGTTATGATATCAGGCACCATTACCGACGCATCCGGCCGCACCCTGACCGGACAGGTCACTGAAGCCTTTCTGAATTCATTGCGTCATGCTGAACCGGTTTCTATCGGTCTCAACTGTGCCCTCGGCGCCGACCAGCTGCGTCAGTATGTCGAGGAACTGTCGCGCATTGCTGATACCCGCGTTTCCGCACATCCGAATGCAGGCCTGCCAAACGAGTTTGGCGAATACGATGAAACACCCGAGGAGATCGCTGCTGAACTCGGTGACTGGGCTGCCAATGGCTTTCTGAATATCGTCGGCGGGTGTTGCGGCACCACCCCGGACCATATCAGGGCCATTGTCGAAGCTGTCAGCAAGCACCCGCCAAGAAAAGTGCCTGACATTGACAAGCAGTGCCGCCTGTCCGGGCTGGAACCGTGCAATATTGCCAGCGACTCCCTGTTTGTAAACGTCGGTGAGCGCACCAACGTTACCGGCTCTGCACGTTTCAAGCGCCTTATCATGGAAGGCGACTACGAAGCAGCAGTTGAAGTTGCCCGCCAGCAGGTTGAAAGCGGCGCACAGATCATTGATGTCAACATGGACGAGGGCATGCTCGAGTCCAGGGACGCCATGGTGCGTTTTTTAAACCTGATTTCTGCCGAGCCGGACATCGCGCGCGTGCCCGTCATGATCGACTCCTCCAAGTGGGACATCATCGAGGCCGGTCTCAAATGCATCCAGGGCAAGGGCGTGGTCAACTCCATCAGCCTCAAGGAGGGGGAAGAAAGCTTTATACGCCAGGCAAAACTGGTGCGACGTTACGGTGCAGCCGCTATCGTGATGGCGTTTGATGAACAGGGACAGGCAGACACCCGTGAGCGCAAGGTCCAAATATGCACGCGAGCCTACAAAATATTAACCGAGCAGGTGGGCATGCCGGCGGAAGATATTATTTTTGATCCGAATATTTTTGCTATCGCCACCGGCATTGAGGAACACAATAATTACGGACTCGATTTCATCGAGGCAACACGCGATATAAAAAACACCCTGCCACATGCCATGGTGTCCGGCGGTGTTTCCAATGTTTCGTTTTCATTCCGTGGCAACAACCCGGTACGCGAAGCCATCCATGCCGTGTTCCTCTATCACGCCATCAAGAATGGCATGGACATGGGTATCGTTAATGCAGGACAACTGGCTATTTACGAGGATATCCCCGCAGCACTGCGTGAGCGTGTAGAAGACGTCGTGCTCAATCGCCGTGAAGACGCCACTGAACGCCTGCTGGAAATCGCCGGCGAGTATGCGGGGGACGGACGTGCCGCAGAAGCCGCAGAAGACCCGGAATGGCGCCAGTGGGACATCAACAAACGGCTGGAACATGCGCTCGTCAAGGGTATTGCAGACTTTATAGAAGAAGACACCGATGCAGCACGACTGGCCGCAGAAAAACCGCTGCATGTCATCGAGGGTCCATTGATGGACGGCATGAATGTGGTCGGTGATTTGTTTGGTGAAGGAAAAATGTTTTTGCCCCAGGTGGTTAAATCCGCCCGCGTCATGAAAAAGGCCGTGGCTCACCTGCTGCCTTATATGGACGCTGAGAAAGATGGCAAGGCAAGAAGCAACGGCACCATCCTGATGGCGACGGTCAAGGGCGATGTTCATGACATCGGCAAAAACATTGTCGGCGTGGTGTTGCAATGTAACAATTATGAAGTGATTGATCTCGGCGTCATGGTACCCGCCGACACCATTCTCAAAACGGCACAGGAAAAGAACGTCGACATTATCGGGCTTTCCGGCCTGATTACGCCTTCGCTGGATGAAATGGTACACATCGGCAAAGAGATGCAACGTCGAGGCTTTAAAATACCGTTGTTAATCGGCGGCGCTACCACATCCCAGATACATACAGCTGTAAAGATCGACCCGCAATATAACGGGGCAGTGATGTACGTGGCGGATGCCTCACGCGCAGTAGGTGTTGCCAGCACACTGTTAAACAAAGATAAACGCGAAGCGTACATCAGTGAAATCAAGGATAAATACCGGCAATTGCGCGAGCAACGAAGCGGCCAGCAACAGGCACGCAAACTGGCCTCGCTGGCCGATGCAAGGGAAAACAAGTTCCGCACAGACTGGGAAAGCTATCATCCGGCCAAACCTGACTTTATCGGTATCCGGATCTTTGATGATTACCCGTTGGCCGAACTGGTTGAGCGCATCGACTGGGGTCCTTTCTTTAAAGCCTGGGAACTCGCTGGCAAGTTCCCCAAAATACTCGACGATGAAGTCGTTGGCAAGGAAGCACGCAAGCTGTTTAATGACGCACAGGCCATGCTGGAAAAAATCATCAACGAGAAATGGCTGCAGGCGCGTGCTGTCATCGGGCTGTTTCCTGCCAATACCGTTAATGACGATGACGTGGAACTGTACACAGATGAGTCACGCACCGGGGTACGTTGTGTGTTTCATTTTTTGCGCCAGCAAATGAATCGCCGCCGCGAGGCCCCCAACCATTGCCTCGCTGATTATATTGCACCAAAGGATTCAGGCGTAAAAGACTATATGGGCGCCTTTGCCGTCACTACCGGTATCGGCATTGAAGACAAGATCGAGGAATTTGAAGCCGACCATGACGACTACAACAGTATCCTGCTAAAGGCCCTTGCTGACCGTCTTGCCGAAGCCTTTGCCGAGCGTATGCATGAGCGCGTACGCAAGGAGTTCTGGGGCTTTGCAGCTGCCGAGAACCTCAGCAATGAAGAGATGATCAAGGAGGAGTATCGCGGCATCCGTCCCGCACCGGGCTACCCGGCATGTCCTGACCACACAGAGAAAGGCTTGCTCTGGGAGCTGATCGAGCCGGACAAGAATGCCGGGATGACCATCACAGAGAGCTTTGCAATGCTGCCGACGGCTTCTGTCTCCGGTATGTATTTTTCACATCCGGAAGCGCGTTACTTTGGAACCGGGAAACTTGCACGCGATCAAATCGAGGATTATGCCATGCGCAAGGGCATGGATATTCAGCTTGTCGAACGCTGGCTGGCCCCTGTCCTCGGCTACGAAAGCCAGGCATAGCCAGCATCTGGTCGTTGCATTGAGATAGCTATCAACGCGCCATCATGCGTACAATCAGGTATGTCAAAACTTTCATTCAAGGCAAGCTGCGCAACGGGTAGTGACTGGCGGGCTGTGGCCCGTAACTGTCTGCAAGAGCTTGGCACAGAGCCCTCAAATGCCAACTTTGGATTCCTCTACATAACCGATTCGCTGGCTCCCTACCTGCAAACACTGCTCGATGAATTTCGCCAGCAAACCGGCATCAAGGACTGGGTTGGCACGGTGGGTGCCGGCATTTGTTGCAGCGGCCGGGAAATATATGACGAACCCGCGGCTGCTATTATGCTGGCGACACTGCCAGAAAACAGCTATCGACTGTTTCCGTCCGGCATCAATAATCTGTCGGACATGCTCATGGAAAACCGGGCATGGATTAACGAGCATGCGGTACATTTCGGTGTTGTACACGGGGACCCGCGCAATTCACACATCGGACAAATAATCGACTCGCTGTCAACCGAGCTAGATCCCGGTTTTCTTGTTGGTGGCCTCACATCAGCCAGCGATGACAGTTATATGCAGCAAATAGCCGGTGACATATGCGAACACGGCCTTTCCGGCGTATTGCTGTCAGCAGAGATACCCGTCATCAGTGGATTAACACAGGGTTGTACACCACTGGCAAACAAACACACCATTACACGCGCCGAAGGTAACATCCTGGCTGAACTGGATGGCAGGCCGGCTCTGGACGTCTTCAGGGAAGACATCGGTGAAGTGCTGGCAAAAGATCTGTCTGGCGTCGCCGGTTACATATTTGCAGGCTTGCCGGTAGCTGGTTCGGATACGGGTGACTACCTTGTTCGCAATCTGATGGGCATTGATCCGGACGAAAAACTATTGGCCATTGGCGATAATCTTGAGAACGATGCACCAATTATATTTTGCCGCCGTGACCATGTTTCTGCGCGCGAAGACATGCTGCGCATGCTGGGTGATCTCGGTAAACGCTCGAAAGGGCAGATAAAGGGCGGCCTGTATTACACTTGTATGGGCAGGGGGCGCCACCAGTTCGGTAAAGACTCTGAAGAACTAAAAATGATCCGCGACCAGCTGGGCGATTTCCCGCTGGTTGGCTTTTTTGCCAACGGTGAGATTTCACATAACAGATTGTATGGCTATACCGGCGTACTGACCTTGTTTCTCTGACTACAACTACAAGTTTATGACCCAATTGCTGGGTACGCTGCGCTTTACCCAACCTGCAAATCTGTGGCTAGTCTTTCCAGTACTGCTCGGTCGTTATATGGCCAGGCTCGCGGCGGCGATTCTTTTTCAGACCGCGCACTTCAAGCACATCCTGGGTGTCTCGTACCATTGCCGGGTTGCCGCAAATCATGACCTGGGAGGTCTCCGCTGTTATCGCCACACCGGCCCGCTGCTCCAGTTGACCGCCCTCGATAGCGGCCGGCACACGCCCCCGCAGTGCGAAGTCGGTGTCTTCCCGACTGACAAAGGGAATAAAACGCAGTTGCTGCGGATGTTGCTCCAGCAGCGCTTTAATTTCATCCTGATAGACCAGCTCCTGCACAGTGCGCACAGCATGCACCAGCACAATATTCCTGAATCGCTGCCAGACTTCTGCTGTTGTCAGGATAGACAGGAACGGACCAATAGCCGTACCGGTAGATAACATCCATAGTGTTTCTGCATCCGGTACTTCACTGAGAATAAAGAATCCGGCAGCCTTCGGCGCAAGGTAGAGTCGATCACCGCTCTTCAGCTTGACGAGTTCGGCGGTCAGCGGGCCATCCTTGACGGTAATAAAACAGAACTCATGAACCGGGTTATCCGGCCCGTTTACAAAGGAGTAGGGCCGGGCAACCATCTCCCCGTCAATTTCAAGCGCCAGGCGGTTAAACTGCCCGGCAGTAAAGGGGGCAATATGTGCTGCTACCTGAACGGAATAAAGCTCATCTGTCCACTGTCGCAAGCTAACGACCTTGCCTTCAACCCATGTACTCATTAGTCATCTACTCCGGATAATGCCCTTGCTTCGTCCAGCCGCAGCGGCCATGCATTGAGAAGTCCGGTCGCAGGTTTTACCAGGCGGGCCCGTGGCAATAACAGTGAAATGTTCGGGTAATTTACAGGCATGGTTATTTTCCATGGATGCTTTGACTGTGACGCTATCATAACGTAAAACAGTGTCTGCAGCTGACTTGAAAACAGCTGCCTGCAACCGCATTGCATGACAGCTTCAGCACCCGTCAAGGAAGTAACCCTATGGAACAATTGTCCACTTTTGAAATGATCATGCTCGGGGCCATCGCAATCGGTGTGCTGTTCTGGATCGGACCTGGAATCAAGGGCGCTTTGCAACAGAGCCGGGAAGCTGAAAACAAGGACTGGACCGGCGTGCTATTCCCCATCATTATTGTCGTGATATTTGTCTTTTTCCTGATAAAAATGGTGTAGTGCATGGCATCAGCACTGACAATTCATGAACTGACAAAAACCTACAAGGGCGGCCTGACCGCGCTCAAGGGAGTCAATCTGGAAGTCTCCGAGGGCGACTTCTTTGGACTTTTGGGTCCGAACGGCGCAGGGAAGACAACACTGATTGGCATCCTCACCTCACTGGTCAACAAGTCCGGCGGTGACGTCTCGATCTTTGGCCATAACCTCGACACCGATAGTGCAGCTGCCAAGGCCTGCATCGGGCTGGTACCGCAGGAATTTAATTTTAATATGTTTGAACCACCAATCGAGGTGGTAGCCAACCAGGCTGGCTACTATGGTATTGAACGTAAAGAGGCCTTCAGGCGGGCAGAGGAAACGCTGAAAAAGCTGGACCTGTGGGACAAGCGGCAGGTGATGTCACGGACGCTGTCTGGCGGGATGAAGCGTCGCCTGATGATTGCCCGGGCGCTGGTCAACCATCCGAAGCTGTTAATACTGGATGAGCCGACCGCAGGTGTTGATATTGAAATTCGACGCTCCATGTGGAAATTCCTGCGCGAGATCAATGCTGCCGGCACAACCATAATCCTGACAACCCATTACCTGGAAGAAGCAGAAAGCCTGTGCCGGAATATCGCCATTATTGACAAAGGTACACTCATTGAAAATACCAGCACCCGTCAATTACTGAACTCTCTGCAAGTGGAAACCTTTATTCTGGATATTGAATCGCCGTTGTCCGAACTGCCCGCCATCAAGACCCACAAACTGCAGTGGATTGACAAGCAGACCATTGAAGCGAATATCAATCGAGGCGAGTCTATCAACACACTGTTTACAGAGCTGAGCGCACACGGCATCAAGGTTCTCAGCATGCGCAATAAAACCAATCGCCTTGAGGAATTATTCATGAATCTTGTCGACCATGGCAACAAGGCTGCATCATGAATACACGAGAAAAGCTGACCGCACTGAAAGCGATTGTCATCAAGGAAATTCTCCGCTTCTCCAGAATCTGGATCCAGACAGTGTTGCCACCGGTGATCACCACCGCCTTGTACTTTATTATCTTTGGCAATCTGATCGGACCGCGCATCGGCGAGATGGACGGCTTTGGCTATATGGAATTCATCATCCCCGGCCTGATCATGATGGCGGTGATCACCAATTCCTACGCCAATGTCGTTTCTTCTTTCTATGGTTCGAAATTTCAGCGCCACATCGAGGAAATGCTTATTTCACCGATACCTAATTATATAATTTTAATTGGTTACATAGCGGGTGGTGTGGCACGTGGCCTGACCGTCGGCGTGGCTGTTACGATTGTCTCACTGGTATTTCACCCGCTGAATATTCACAGCCTGTGGGTCATGTTATCCATGATCATCCTGACTTCTATTCTGTTTTCTCTGGCGGGTCTGATCAACGGCGTTTATGCGAAGAGCTTCGATGATATTTCCATCGTCCCAACATTTATACTCACGCCACTGACCTATCTTGGCGGGGTATTCTATTCAATCAGTATGCTGCCTGAGTTCTGGCAACAGCTGTCACTGGCCAACCCGATCCTGTACATGGTGAATGCCTTTCGCTACGGATTTCTCGGCGCATCGGATATCAGCCTGACGACCTCTTATGCCATCAGCATTGCCTTTATCGTTGTTCTGTATTTATTCAGCCTGTATTTATTGAGAAAGGGACACGGCATACGCACATAGCATCCTGTGGAAAAACCGAATCTCGGACCAGTGCTTTTTCAACCGTATAATAACGTATGCTGAACTATCCCAAGCTCAACAGCCGATTTATTTAACAGCCACAGAAGCACACGGGATGACACGGGAAAAAAGATTGTAAATTATTTGTTCTTGCGTGTGCTGCCGAGGCAATCATAGCCGTCTTTATCAGATAAAGGCAGTACTAATCAACGGCAACCAGCTTGCTGTCACTGACGGACAGCTTCAGGTCGCCTTCCAGGAACCTTGCCAGTTGCTCGCCGACAAACTTCTTGCGCCATCCCTGCATGACGTCGATATCCGTCTCACCCTGTACCAGCTTCTCCAACTGCTTGCGCGACACCAGCACTGCGGGATTCAGATTATTTTGCTCGCCACTCAAACGGGCAAGGGCCATCATGACATCGACAAGGGCGTCCTGATCAGGTGTCAGTTTGGCGTGCTTGCCGGTATCGGGAAACGGGGTTGGCTGTTTGCCGGAAGCCTCACTGACCAGCGCTACTACCAGCTTGCCCGAGTTCCTGAGCAGTCCTTCACTGAGACCACGAATCTTCCCCAGTGCTTCCTGAGACAGCGGCCGATGGCGCGCAATATCGACGAGCGTATCATCACGCAGGATCCAGCCTTTCGGTCGGTCTTTCTGTTGTGCCGTTGCCTCCCGCCATTCTGCCAGCGCCTGCAGCACGGACAGGCTCTCACCCTTCAGGCGGTTGCCGCCTTTCACCTTCAGCCATGACAGTTCAGGCGGATTTTTATACAGCTCGGCACTGGCCAGCCGCTTAAAATCATCATCCAGCCATTCGAGCCGCCCCATCTCATTCAGCTGCACCGTCATTTTCTGGTAGATGTCTGCCAGATACACCACGTCATCCGCGGCGTACTTTAGCTGGTCTGCTGACAACGGACGCAGCGACCAGTCAGCACGGGTATGCAGTTTTTCCAGGTCAATCCCGAGCATCTCCTTTACCAGATTTGCATAACCTATCTGGTCGGCATAGCCGAGCAGCAACGCGGCAATCTGGGTGTCGAATAGCGGGGAGGGTGGTCTGCCATGAAGATTGAAGAATATTTCCATATCCTGTCGCCCCGAATGCATCACCTTGGTAATACTCTCATCGAAGATAATTTCGAGTATCGGCGACAGGTCGTCCAGTGCAACAGGATCAATGCACGCGACCACATCCGGTGTGGCTATCTGCAACAGGCAAAGTTTCGGGTAGTAGGTTTTTTCCCGCAGAAACTCGGTATCCAGCGCAATCCATTTGGACGCGCTTATCTGCCCGCAAAACGCCAGCAGTGCGTCAGCTGTATCAATATATTGCGTATCCGCATTGCTAATCATGAGGGCATACGCACTCAGAGATCTCCGTCGACTTCGTCGACATCCACCTGGCCGGTGATACGCCGCCGAATGTGTGACCAGGAGACACCGATAGCAAGGATCCAGCAGATAACCACCAGAATGATGTAGGTAACGGCCCTGACACCGTCGGCACGGAACCAGCCCCAGTCAATCATCATCCACAACAGTACGCCCATTAATGCCGCAGCCAACAACAGGCCAATCACGCCCAGTGAGCGCGTCGTTGCTCGCAGGAAAATGGCCCAGCCAATCAACAACAAAATGCCGACCAGCGCCAGCCAGGGCGTTGGGCTGGAAATTTGTGCAACAACCCAGTGATAGTAGGAGTATCCTGACGGGTTATAACTCGCGAACACCAGCACAAATGCCGCCAGCAGACGCATTAAAAAACCAGACCAACCTATCCCCTTATACGCCATCATATTCTCCCGACATCCAATCTGAGTGATAAACAATGCGTCCGCATTCTATGCGCCCGGCAGTGAGTGTGGCAAGCGACCTACAAACACCAGGTGGATGCTGTATTCTGTACCGAACAGGCCGGGATGCCGTACGCCGTTGAGGGCGGATAGTAGCAGGAAAGCTTCCCGGAAATGACACGGTCATTTATCTCTAATGCCTTCTATCATTAAATTGCATTACATTGATAATATTAGTTTTATGAAGATATCGCTGGTAAATCCCTATGAACTTGGCCGGCAGCCCTTTGGCCTCGCCGAACCCACCGCCTTGCTGCGGAGAGCCGGGCACGAAGTGGCCTGCTGTGACCTGTCTATACAGAAACTCGACGCTTGTCTGAGCAGTGATACAGCGGTGGTTGCTATCTACATTGCGATGCACACCGCAGCACGTATCGCCATCGAGGCCTTGCCAAAGATCAAGCAACTCGCGCCCGATGCCAGCCTCTGTGTCTATGGCCTGTATGCACCGATGAATGCCGGGTTGTTCCGGAGCCTCGGGGTGACCACCATTCTGGGAGGCGAATTTGAGAACGGCCTGGTCTCGCTGGCTCAACGTATCGAGGCAGGAGAGGGCGAGCCCCAGGCCGAACCCGACACCTGCCTCGACAAGATTGAATTTATAGCACCAGATCGCAGCTCATTACCCGCGCTGTCAACGTACGCCAGCCTTATCAATACAGATGGCAGCACAACAATAGTGGGCTTTGCCGAGGCAACCCGCGGCTGTAAATATCACTGCAAACATTGTCCTGTGGTACCGGTATACAACGGAAAATTTTTTATCATACCGGTGGATATAGTGTTGAACGACATCAGGAGCCAGATTAATGAGGGTGCCCGGCATATCTCATTTGGCGATCCGGACTTCTTTAACGGACCCGGTCATGCCCTGAAGATTGTGCGCGCCTTGCATGAGGAATTCCCGGCGCTCACGTATGACGCCACGATAAAGATTGAGCACATCGTAAAATACCCTGAAGAAATGAAAGTGCTCAAGCAGACCGGCTGCCTGTTTATCCTGTCAGCTGTAGAGGCCGTTGATGACAACATCCTCCGGCTACTCGACAAGGGACATACGCGAGCAGATTTCATCGAGGCGCTTGCCTTGCTGCGTGCTACAGATATCAACATGGCCCCTACCTTTGTTGCGTTTACACCCTGGACAACACTGGATATCTATCTGCAACTGCTGCAGCACATCGTTGAGCTGCAACTGATAGAAGCCGTTGCACCGGTGCAACTATCTATCCGCCTGCTGATACCGGCAGGTTCACTGATCCTTGACATTGCCGACCCGGATGGAGTCATTGGTGATTTTAATGCCGATATTCTGGGGCATCCATGGACCAGTCCGGACCCGCTGGTCGACAAGCTGCAACAGCATATACAGACATGGGTCATGCAGGCAGAAGCAGAGGGGCTTTCGCGCCCCGCGATTTTCAACGGCATATGGACTATCGCGCACGAGCTTGCAAAACAACCGCTACCAACACTTGATCTTGAACATGCCGGTTTACCCGTGCCCAGGCTTTCGGAAAACTGGTACTGTTGTGCAGAACCGACGTGTGAGCAACTGGTTTCGTTCTGACAGATCAATCCGGTTGATTGCGCTATTGCAGGGATAAGCGACGCACCTTGAAGAAGATTATCTATGTCCCCGGAAAGAATCCCAAGCCACCGGCAGCGCTGCACAGGGAGCAGCTGTTCCGCTGTCTGTTACATGGCGTAGGCAAGATAAACGCGGAGCTTGCAAAGGAGATAAAGTCAGCAGACTGTTTTTCGCTGGTCGCATGGAATCACCACTTTTACGGCACTGAACGCGACATCAACTCAATCATTCCATGGATTGATAAACTTCTGAGTCAGCAGAGCTACCCGGACAGCGACATCGATGCGGTTCGCGCAGTCAGATACCGGGCCGTACGCATGTTGTATCAGCTGGGTGATGTGCTGCCCTGGCTGATCCCGGCAATTCCCGATGAGCGCATAAAATCATCCATTCACGACTCCGAACTTTATTTCAGGAATCATGGAAACATAGCCAGCAGTGTTCGCGACATTCAGAAACAGCCGCTCAGGGAAGCCGCTGGCAGGGGCGACAAGGTGTTACTTATCGGCCACAGCATGGGTTCCGTCATCGCCTACGACTCACTGTGGGAGCTTCATCACCTGGAAAACATAGAGCACTGTGTTGACTGCCTGCTGACCATTGGCAGCCCGCTCGGCATGAATTACGTTCAGAGGCGACTGCTCGGTTTACGCAACAAGCAGCTTCCGAACTATCCGGGCAACATCAGGACCTGGGTGAACATTGCAGCCCGGGGTGACCTTGTGGCCCTCGATCCCTCACTGTCCAATGATTTCGGTAAAATGGTCGAGCAGAACTATATCGAGCGTATCAGCGATCAAGGCTCCGGCATCTACAATCACTACAGGGATGAAAAAGGTTTGAACGTCCACAAATCCTACGGTTACCTTGTCAATCCGGCAGTCGCACAGACGATTGCCGACTGGTGGTGCGCGTCATGAAATCCGTGCTGATTGGCCACCGCGGTGAACCGGACAACTGGCCGGAGAATTCCCTGGGCGGATTCGAGGCCGTGCTGGCGGCCGGCGCCAGCTACATCGAAACGGATGTTCAGTTGACGGCAGACGCTATCCCGGTACTCAGCCATGACCCCGGCTTGCTGCGGGTCACAGGCCAGGATATTGTCGTTCCCGAATCACCGTACAATATGATCGAGTCCATCCCGGCCGGTTATTCCGAGCGCTTTGGTAACAAATATCAGTCATTCCGGATTGCCCGGCTGGAGCAGTTTGTCGCACTGCTGAAGCAATGGCCGTTGGCGAAGGCCTTCATCGAAATCAAGCACGACAGTATCGTTACCCACGGGCAGTCACAGGTTATCGATACCGTTATGGAAACAATCCGGCCTGTTGCAGCAC
>JAQBDO010000025.1:0-5648 GCA_032124375.1 Gammaproteobacteria bacterium | reverse complement strand
TCGGCTTGCGCCAGCCACTTTACCAGCGGGGAAGCTGGCTGCGACTGGAGCAGGCCGACAGCCGCGTGGCACGGGCCGATGCCACACTGCTCGCCGCACAACAGGACCTGCTATTGCGTGTTGCCACGCGCTACTTCTTCGTCCTGGGCGCACAGGACAACCTGGCATTTGTAGAGGCGGACAAGGAGGCCATTGCCCGCACACTGGACCAGGCAAAACAGCGCTTTGACGTCGGACTGGCGGCCATCACTGACACGCTGGAGGCACAGGCCCGTTATGACATCGCGGTCAGTGATGCCATCAATGCCGAGCGGCTGCTGGATGACACCCGTGAGGCGTTACGCGAATTAACCGGTGAATTACCGGTGGCGCCTGAAGTGCTCAAGGAGGAAATACCGCTGCTGGTACCGGACCCGGTTGACCAGGATGCATGGACCTCAGCCGCCATTGAACAAAATCCGCTGGTACTCGCCGCCAGGGCCGCCACCGCTGTCGCAAAACAGGAAATCCAGGTACAGAATTCCGGCCATTACCCGACTGTCGATATGGTCGCAGACTACAGTTACAGAGACACACAGTTTGGTGGTTTCACCCCGCTGGAACGTAATGACAGCGCCATTGGCGTGCAATTAAATCTGCCACTTTACCAGGGTGGCCTGGTGTCCTCGCAAACGCGCCAGTCGCGCTATCAATATAATCAGGCGCGGGAAGAACAGGAAAAACAGCTGCGTGCCACCGAACGCCAGACGCGCGATAACTACCGTGGCGTCATTTCCGGCGTCAGCAAGGTCGAGGCACTGCAACAGGCCGTGGTCTCCAACGAGAAGGCGGTCGAGGCCGCTCAAGCCGGTTTCGAAGTCGGCACCCGCGCCGTCGTCGATGTACTGGACGCGCAGCGCGAACTGTTGCGGGCGCGGCGTGATTACGCACGTTCGCGCTACGACTATTTGCTGGATACGCTGCGCCTGAAGCAGGCGACAGGCATTCTCCATGAAACCGATCTGGTACAAATCAATCAGTGGCTTGAGAATCCCAGGCCCGGGCCGCTATAATAGTCGGCTAACCCGCGCGCAAGCCGGGTACCCGGACCGCAGCGGCGGACACACCCGGCCCTGCGGTTTTTTTAGCGTAAGACGGTAACAAACCGCATTTGAACTGCAACAAATAAAGGCAACGGAATCTTGAATATCCTTGGAATTTCCGCGTATTACCATGACAGCGCAGCAGCGCTCGTCAGCGATGGCAAAATCGTCGCCGCAGCGCAGGAAGAACGTTTCTCGCGCAAGAAACACGACGCCCGCTTTCCCGAGGGCGCCATCGCAAGCTGCCTGCAACAGGGAGGCATGACACTCCGTGACGTCGATGAAGTGGTGTTCTACGACAAGCCACTGGTCAAGTTCGAACGCCTGCTGGAAACCTACCTGACCTATGCCCCGAAGGGGTTTCGCTCGTTTATCGCTGCCATGCCGGTGTGGCTCAAGGAAAAGCTCTACCTGAAGACCACGCTGAAAAGAGAGCTGGCGGCCCTCGGTAACATGAAAGAGAAAGAACTGCCGAAGCTGTTGTTTGCCGAACACCACCAGTCTCACGCGGCCTCCGCCTTCTACCCGAGCCCGTTTGAAAAAGCGGCCGTCATGTGTCTTGATGGCGTCGGCGAATGGGCAACGACGTCTGTGTGGCTCGGCGACGGTCACAAACTGACACCGCAATGGGAAATCGATTTCCCGCATTCACTCGGTATGCTGTACTCGGCCTTCACCTACTACACCGGCTTCAAGGTCAACTCGGGCGAATATAAACTGATGGGGCTGGCACCCTATGGCGAACCGAAATACGTTGACCTTATTCTCGACAAGCTGATCGACCTGAAGGCAGACGGCACCTTCCGTCTGAACATGAAGTACTTCAATTACGCCACCGGTCTCACCATGACCAACAAGCACTTTGCCGACTTGTTTGGCGCGCCGGCCAGGACACCCGAGACACAACTCGCGCAAAAGGAAATGGATATTGCGCGTTCCATCCAGGCGGTCACTGAAGAAGTCGTGTTACGACTCGCGCGCACGCTACACAGGGAACTGGATGCAGACTATCTGTGCCTGGCCGGCGGTGTGGCACTCAACTGCGTCGCCAACGGCCGCATCCTGCGTGAGGGCCCGTTCAAGGACATCTGGATCCAGCCGGCCGCCGGTGACGCCGGCGGTGCGCTGGGCGCAGCACTGGTGGCCTGGCACGACTATCATGACAAACCCCGCACGGTGAACGCTCATGACAGCATGGAGGGATCCTACCTGGGGCCACGCTACGAAGATGCCACCATAAAGGCACAACTGGACCAGATGAATGCCGTTTACCAACACCTCGATGATGCCGGACTGGAACACCGGCTGGGCGAGGTGCTTGCCGATGAAAAGGTGGTCGGCTGGTTTCAGGGCCGCATGGAGTTTGGGCCCCGCTCGCTGGGTGGCCGTTCGATCATCGGCGATCCGCGCAGCGCAAAAATGCAGTCGGTCATGAACCTGAAGATCAAATACCGGGAATCCTTCCGGCCGTTCGCACCGGCAGTGCTGGCGGAGGATGTCTCGGAATACTTTGAGCAGGACCGGCCCAGCCCCTATATGCTGATCGTGGCGCCGGTCAATGAGAATCTGCGCACTCCCATGACAGCCGAGCAGGAACAGTTATTCGGCATCGAAAAACTGAACGTGCCGCGCTCGACGATTCCGGCGATCACCCATGTGGACTACTCTGCCAGGGTACAGACCGTGCACAGGGAAACCAACCCGCGCTTCCATGCGGTACTGGAAAGCTTCAAGCGACGTACCGGCTGTGCGGTGCTGGTGAATACCTCCTTCAATGTGCGCGGCGAACCCATCGTCTGCACACCCGAGGATGCCTACCGCTGTTTCATGCGCACCGAAATGGATTACCTGGTCGTTGAAAACTTCATCATGGCAAAGGCTGACCAGCCCGCCTGGGAAAAAGACGACTCCTGGAAAAACGAATTCGAACTGGACTGAGCATGGAAAAGATAAACCTGAACCCTGACAAACAGGAACTGCGCAAGTTCGGCCTGATTTTCGCCGGCATGTTCATACTGTTCTTTGCACTGCTATTACCGTGGATCTGGGACAAGCCCTCACCCCTGTGGGCCTGGATCGTCGCTGGCGTCTTTGTGGCCGCTGCACTGCTTGCGCCCGCGGCACTCGGTCCCGTTTACCGGCTGTGGATGAAAATCGGCCAGCTACTCGGCTGGATCAATACCCGCATTATCCTCGGGCTGGTATTTTTCCTTGTTTTTGCCCCGGTAGCACTGCTGTTTAAAGTACTGGGCAAAGACATGCTCAAACAACGACTGGACGCATCAGCCAGCAGTTATCGTATAGCCAGCGAGCAACCGCCTCGCGATCGCATGGAGAGACCGTTCTAATGCTGGATTTACTACAAGACCTGTGGGCCTTCCTCAAGGTACGCAAAAAATTCTGGCTGGCACCCATCATCCTGGTGCTGGTACTGCTCGGCGCGCTGATTGTGCTGTCGCAAGGCTCTGCCGTGGCACCGTTTATCTACACCCTGTTCTAACCAGACAGGAATAGATATTTTCGCCACGGAATCCACCGAAGAACACGGAAATATAAATTCCTTAATAGAAATTTTTTCGTGTTCTTCGGTGGATTCCGTGGCCATTCAATAACAGGCCTGGCTCACAGTCTGATTTACATTCAGCGCGGCGTATCCTTTAGAACGGCCACAGGCTCCAGCCCTCATCCAGTTCAGCCTCGCAACCAGCCAACTGGGTGTGGTAGCTGGACGCGCGCGCGCTGACTTTCTTCGCCACCTTGATTAGCCAGGGCTTGCCGTTATAACTCTTGCTACGGTAACCTCCCTGACCCTCGTGGTAAGCCAGATACTGGTTGTAGGCATCCCACTTTGAAATCCCCAGCATCTGGTTGCTCACATGGACATACCAGGCGATGAAATCAACGGCATCCTCGAAATCATCACGGTCTGCACCCCGATTGCCGGTCTTGTCGACGTACCAGTCCCAGGTTGAATCCTTGGCCTGCGCATAGCCATAGGCGGAGGAGATGCGCCCCCAGGGAATCACCCAGAGAACGTGATCGCGTGGCGGCTTCGCATCCCCTACAAATTTCGACTCCTGGTAAATGATGGCCAGCTGCACATGAATGGGCGTGCCCCAGCGGTCAGCCGCGCGCTTTGCATCCCGATACCAGCCACTCTTGTCTTCAAAAATATCGCAACTGTCGGCAATGTTTTGCGGAGGGTCGCTGCTACACCCCGCCAGGAGCATCGTTATCAAGGCAACAGCAAACAATGAGCAACGCATTAAGCCGATTCTATACAGTTGATTGCTGATATAATAGCCGTCTGCTGCAGACAAATACGGTACCGGGTATCAAGACATGAACGAAACAAATCTGCATGAAAATCTCCCCGGCTTTGATGAACCGCTGGCCCTGCTGCGCGCCTGTCATAAAAATATCCTTGACCACTGCGAGCGGCTGGAAAACCTGGTCACACATGTCGACACACAGGGGATTGATGACGAAGCCCGCCAGGCTGCACGCAACATTGTGCGCTATTTCTCAAGCAGCGCCCTGTTACATCATCGTGACGAGGAAGAAGACCTGTTCCCGCGTCTGAATCGACAATCCATCAAAATAGCAGAACTGATACGGGACCTGAAACAGCAGCATGTACAGCTGGATCAGCTGTGGGAAATCATTGCACCCGAGCTGAAAAAACTGCCGGTCGACAATTTCAGCGCGGGATTTCTGCAGGCCAGCCGTGAGTTCTGCGCGCTCAGCCGCCAGCACGTCAACCGTGAGAACATGGAGTTTCTGCCACTGGCAGCCAGCAGCCTGAGTCAACTGGAGCTGACTGACATTGGTGTCTCCATGGCGGCACGACGCGGCGTGAGGATGTAAACTGACCACCTGCAGGAGCAGACGAGGTCCGCTCCTACAGATGCCGATCGATCATCGCCAGCACCGACTGCAGTGCACCGCGATTTCTCTCCACGACCTCTCGCCCACGCTGACCTACCCGGTGGCGTTCATTCGCGTCTGCCAGCCACAGGCTGACTGTATGTAACAGCCCCGCCGTATTCTCTACCTTTTCACAGGCACCGGCCTGCAACAGCAGTTCACATATCTCGACAAAGTTGAACACATTCGGCCCGGTCACCACCGGCACACCCAGAGCGGCGGGTTCCAGCAGATTATGGCCGCCATGAGGCACCAGACTACCGCCGACGAACGCGACATCCGCTGCCGCATAAAATAACGGCAGCTCTCCCATGGAATCGCCGATGAAGACTTCTGTATCCGGCGTGCAGGCAACGCCCTCACTACGCAACACGGTGCGGTAACCGCGATGGCGACACAGTGCTGCAACGCTCTCGAAGCGTTCCGGATGACGGGGAACCAGCACCAGCAGGCAGTCCCTGAACTGCTGCCGCAATTGCCGGAAGACATCCAGCAACAGCTCATCTTCGCCCTCATGGGTACTGCCGGCAACCCACACTGTTCGACCGACACCCCAGTCCCGGCGCAGCACCACCGCCCGTTCCAGCAAACCTGGCGGGATACGTTGTTCAAACTTCATGTTGCCGGTCACCTTGATAC
>JAQBDO010000024.1:0-14005 GCA_032124375.1 Gammaproteobacteria bacterium | reverse complement strand
ATATCAAGGCGTGCAATCAGCTGGCGAATTTCTACCAGCTTCGTGGCTGTATCCTGTAGCAGCAGGGTATTGGTGCGCTGGTCTATTGCTACCATGCCCCTGTCCGAGAGCAGGGTGGTATCGGAGCTCTTTAACAGGGTGGCGATCTCGGATGCCTTGGCATAGTTAATCTGGATATATTCGGAATACAGTGGTTCCAGTTCTTCTATTTGTTTTTTTGATTCCAGTTCCAGCTTCTCGCGGGCGGCAATTTCTTCGCTAGGTGCGACCAGCATGACATTACCTGTCTGGCGCATCCCAAGTCCCTTGGTTTTCAGGATGATATCCAGTGCCTGGTCCCAGGGAACATTTTTGAGTCTCAGGGTCAGGCTGCCGCGGACGGTGTCACTGACAACAATGTTCAACCCGGTGAAGTCAGCAATGAGCTGCAGTACCGAGCGAATTTCAATATCCTGAAAATTCAGTGACAGGCGTTCGCCAGAGAAGCCGAGTTCGTCTTTCTTGGACTCTTCCACTTCAGCTTTTGTCAACGCCCGGACTTCTATGGTGAACTGATTGTCAGTCTGGTAAGCAATGTATTCGTATTCACCCATTGGGGTAATGACCATCTGGACATTGTTACCCTTGGTGTAGGTGTCGATCGTCTTTACGGGTGTTGCAAAATCAAGGACATCAAGACGACGTTCAAGTTCTTCCGGCAGTTGTGTCCGGTAGAAGTCGACCATTACCTTGCCGCCCTGTTGCTGGATATCAACCGGTACAGAAGGATCAGACAGGCTGATGATAACCCGGCCCTGGCCGTCTTCGCCGCGACGGAAATCGATGTTGCTTATGTTGTCATTGCTGTCGCCGCTGGCGCGTGCTGCAATGGCAGCAGCCTCAGACAGGTCGCCGCCTGCGTTCTGGACGGTAAGAATAATCTTGTTGCCATCTGCATGTGCCTCGTAAGGAACCATGTCTGACAGATTGATAACAACACGGGTACGGCCCTGTGCTTCGACGGCGGTCAGACTTTCTGCTACGCCGATACCGATATCCTGTGAGCGTTGTGCAAGACCGTTGCTTGTATCAGGAAAGTCCAGTGCAATCCGTGCTGGATTATCAATAGTAAAGCTTAGCGGTGCAGGGGCCGGTTTGCTCAAGGTCAGGGTGATTTGTGCCTTGTTCCCCGGTAAGCCGGCAATGTCTATAGATTGCAGGGTATTACCAGAGCCGGTTTCGGCCGCACACACAGAAGCGGTGCTGCCCATAATCAGGCATGCTGCTGCAAACAGACTGCGCCACGTTTTGTGGCCACTCCGTTTGATGGATTTAATCAAGGTAGCTTCGTTTGTGTGCAAACGATCTGACATGGTTACGCTCATTACTGTTAGCTCCCTGTGGGATTATTCACTGATTGCAATTGAGGCTTGGCGTTCCATCCAGCCGCCAATACCATCAGGCACGATTTCCGTGAGTTCAACTTCATATTCTGTAATACGTGTAATTTTTCCGTGATTCTGGCCGGCGTAGTTGCCTGGTTCGACGCGATGAATGGTTCCATCGGTGTCATTGATCAGTGCCCAGTGGCTCTCGTGCTGCTCCAGCGTACCTACCATGCGCAGACTGTCGAGAGGAAACTCTTCCAGTGGTTCACTGGGCCTGTCGAAATCAGGCGTTATACCATTGTTGCTGGCGGTAGTTTGAGTGCTTGGTTGTACATGCGAGAATTCCGGTGCTGTAAACGGGTCACGCAGGTCGGCTGCCTGATAAGCAAATGATTCATAGGGCTTGAATTCAGGCAATGGTTCAATGCTGGATTTTTGCTGGCTCTTTGTTATCCGTGCGTATTCTTCCAGATCAGCAGTAGGATCAGCCGAGCAGCCAATCAACATACCTGACAGCGAAGCGATGCACAGGTAGCGCGCCAGTCGACGGTTGTTGCAAGTCATTTTTTGCCTCCCTTGCTCTTGGCAGCCTGGTCGGAAGCCTTGTTGTCAGCCGCTTCTTCCTCGTCAATATAACGATACGTCTTGGCCGTCAGTGTCATCCTCAGGAGGCCTGTACCACCCTTTCCGGCGTCGTCTATGCCGACATCGTGGACAGTAACAATACGTGGCAGTGCGGCTACTCCGCTGACGAATGCGCCAAACTCATGGTAATTTCCAAGAACCTGTATGCTTATCGGCAACTCGGCGTAAAACTCTCTGGGGACCTCCCCTTGAGGCTGGAACAACTGGAATTCCAGTCCACTGGCGAGACCGGTCTGGGATACATCTACCAGCAGGTCGGCAACTTCTGTTTTGTTAGGCAGCTGTCGCAGCATGGCACCAAAAGATTCGCGCATTTCCTCAAGCTGTTTTTCATAGGCTTCAAGATTGACGGCCTGTTTTGCCTTGGTTTCAAAGATTACCTTCAGGCCGACTTCTTTGTCTTCGGCCACGGCCAGTTCAGCCAGTTGATCCTTGGTGTGAAACCAGTAGCCCAGAAAAATAACAGCGCCCATCAGGAACAGAATGACGACAGCCTTGGCGGCGGCTGGCCAACGTGCCACGTTGGTTACGTCGAGGTCATTGATATCCAGGTTCATGGTGTCACCTCACCAGCAGTAGCTTCCTGCTCAACCTCTTTGCGGGTCTTCTGGTCGCCTCGCAAGGTAAAGTTGGCAATGCGACGACGGCCTGATTCGGTGGTCTTGATGACGTTCAGGCGCGGCGCGGTGAGCCACTCTGATGCGTCTATTTTTCGCATATAGTCGGAGACACGTGCATTTGACTCGGCCTGGCCTATCATTGTCAGTGATTTGAACTTTTGGGAGAAATTATTCAGATGCACGCCTTCCGGTAGTGTTCTGACCAGCTCATCCAGCAGGTGTACACTGGTCGGGCGGCTGCCTTGCAGTTCCTGAATGACATTCATGCGCGCCAGCAGGTTCTGCTTCATGGCTTCCAGCTCTTTGATGCGGCCAATGCGTTTGTCGAGTATCGCTATCTCGCTACTGAGAAAGTCGTTACGCATATTCTGGTTCTCAATGAGACCGTCAACATGAAAGTGTGCCAGCAGTACAATGAGGCCTGCGAGGACAGCCGAGCTAACGGCCATAACGCCGAATTCCCGTTGTTTCTGTTTGCGCAGTTCCTCACGCCAGGGAAGCAGGTTGATATGTGCCATATCAGTCGAAGCTCCTCAGAGCCAATCCGCACGCGATGAGCAGGGCGGGGGCATCATTACTTAAGGTTTGTGGTTTCACCCGAGCCGATAACGACATGGATGCAAACGGATTGGCGATGGTGGTTTCAACGCCCAGTTTTTCCTGCAGCAGTTCATCCATGCCTGGAATGGAAGCGCTGCCACCGGCCAGTACAATGTGATCGACCTTGCTGTGCGGGCTGGACGAATAAAAAAACTGTAGTGAGCGGCTTGCCTGCTGCACCATAGCTTCTTTAAAGGGTCCCAGTACATCCGACAAATAGTTTTCAGGTAGACCGCCCTGGCGCTTGGCCATGCCGGCTTCTTCATATGACAGGCCATATCGGCGCATGATTTCTTCTGTCAGTTGTTTGCCACCAAAAACGGTATCCCGCGTATAGACACTCTTCAGGTTATGTACGACGTTCAGAGTTGTCATGGTCGCGCCAACGTCGATCACGGCGATGGTGCGTCCCTCGCCCTGATCCGGAAGCTGGTCTGCCAGCAGTGCAAAGGCATTTTCACTGGCGAAGGACTCAACATCCATTATCTGGGTGGTGAGACCGCCGGTCTCTACAGCTGCGCTGCGCAGGTCTACATTTTCGCTGCGGCAGGCAGCGAGCAGTACATCTACGGTATCGGGGTTCTTCTCCGAGGGGCCAAGGACTTCAAAATCAAGGTTTACTTCTTCCAGCGGGTAGGGGACGTACTGATCGGCTACCAGTTCGATTTGGGCTTCCAGATCGTCATCATTTAACCCGGCAGCCATCGGAATTATCTTGGTGATGGTCGATGAACCGGCAATCGCAACAGCTGCGTGGGTGGTCCGTGTACCAGACCTTTTTACAGCTCGCCGTACTGCTTCACCTACGGCATCGACATCGGTAATATTCTTTTCGACGACTGAATTGGGTGGCAGGGGCTCGACCGCGTAGCTTTCGACCCTGTATCGTGAACCGCTACGGCTGAGTTCCAGCAGCTTGACTGCGGTGGAACTGATATCCAGACCGATCAGCGGTGGCTTGGTTCTGCTGAAGAGTTGCGCTATCGCCACAATATTTCCTTTTAGTTACCCACTGTTGTGAAACAAAGGTAGTTCGGCGCATTAAAAGACAAGAACAACTGTTTGTCAACTAATGCGTAATGCTATGGTAGTGGTTATCGGACAGAGGCAGAATTTGTTGAGTAAAAAAATCTCTTTCCTAAACCGTTTGTCATTTATAGTGCCTGCTTAAAATCGAATCTTTGAACTTAATCACAGGTTTCAACACTTCAATGATTGTGCGCCGCCTCCTTGGCTATCTGCTTTTTTTACTATTCACGGGCATCCTTGTCTCGGCATCACTGGCCGTATTTGTATATATAAAAATCGAGCCGCAGTTGCCTGCTACCGAAATCCTCAAGGACGTACAACTGCAGGAGCCGTTGCGTATATACTCGCGTGACAGGCGTTTATTAGCTGAATTTGGCGATAAACGGCGTACGCCAGTGAATATTGAAGAGGTGCCACCGGCACTCATAGACGCATTTCTGGCTGCGGAGGATGACCACTTCTATGAACATTCCGGGGTCGATATTCCCGGTCTGCTGAGTGCTGCCTTTGAGCTGGCGCGCACGGGCAAGAAACGCCGGGGCGCCAGTACCATCACCATGCAGGTGGCAAGAAACTTTTTTCTTTCAACCGAAAAAACCTACTGGCGCAAGCTTACCGAGATCCTGCTGGCGTTCAGGATCGAGGGTTCACTCAGCAAGGACGAGATCCTGGAGCTGTATCTCAACAAGATTTATCTGGGGCATCATGCCTACGGCATAGGGGCGGCAGCGCAGGTTTATTATGGCAGGAGTATTAATGAGCTTACGCTGGCGCAGATGGCGACGATTGCTGCCTTGCCAAAGGCCCCCTCGCGGATCAATCCGATCAATAGCCCGGAGGCAACCGTTGACCGGCGTAATTATATTCTTGGTCGCATGTACCAGCTTGGTTTTATCGAGCAAGCTGCTTATGAGCTGGCTGTAGCAGAGCCGGATGAAGCAGCCCTGCACAAGGTGAATGCAGAGGCCAGTGCGGCTTATCTCACGGAGATGGTGCGCCACGAGCTGGCCCAGCGTTATGGTGACTCAGTCTATACCTCCGGGTTGGAGGTGATTACTACCCTTGATGTTGCGCTTCAGGGGGCGGCTAATGCAGCTGTACACCAGGATTTACTGGATTACAGCCGGCGTCATGGGTACCGGGGTGCGGAAGCCCACCTTGACCTGGAAAAAAACGCACCTGAAATGTGGGCCGCGTTTTTGCAAGAATTTCCTGCGCTCGGCGGTTTGCAGGCCGGACTGGTGACCAGGCTTGGTGAACAGACTGCTGATGTGTTGCTTGAAGATGGTGCCACTATCAGCATCCCGTGGGATGGCCTGTCGTGGGCCCGTCCCTATTTGGGTGTGAACCGCCTGGGCAAGTCCCCGAAACAGGCCGCCGATATTCTG
The DNA here is from genome assembly GCA_032124375.1 of Gammaproteobacteria bacterium. Classification (GTDB taxonomy): domain Bacteria; phylum Pseudomonadota; class Gammaproteobacteria; order UBA9214; family UBA9214; genus UBA9214. The sequence goes on along the minus strand of JAQBDO010000024.1, from coordinate 8,356 downwards.
GCGGCGGGCGATCTTGTCCGTGTCAAACAACAGGATGACGGTAACTGGATGCTGGAACAGTTACCGGGTGTTGAAGGCGCGCTGGTGTCATTGCGCCCCACGGACGGTGCGATCCTGGCGCTGGTAGGTGGCTTCGACTTCAAGCTTAGTAAATTCAATCGTGCCACACAGGCCAAGCGCCAGCCCGGTTCAAGCTTCAAGCCAGTGATTTACTCTGCGGCGCTGGAGAAGGGTTTTACCCCGGCAAGCATGATCAATGATGCACCGGTGGTGTTCGATGACCCCAAACTGGAGTCGACGTGGCGGCCGGAAAACTACAGCGGCGAGTTCTTTGGGCCAACGCGACTGCGCGAGGCCCTGTATCGATCCCGCAACCTGGTCTCGATTCGTATCCTGCGAGCCATCGGGGCCAGTTATGCAGCAGACTATGCGGAACGCTTTGGTTTTACCGCATCAGAGTTACCGAAGGACCTGACGCTGGCATTGGGCAGCGCATCGGTAACGCCTATGCAAATGGCCAGGGCCTACGCGGTACTGGCCAACGGTGGTTACCTGGTCGAGCCCTACTTTATCCAGAGCATATACGATGCGGCCGGCGAGGTTGTTTTTACCGCGCATCCGGTTATTGCCTGTCCAAAATGTCCCGAAACGCTCGATGCCATTAATACGCTGGATGAAAAGCAGATTAACCTGGCGCCGCAGACACTGACACCACAGAATGTCTGGTTGATGACGTCCATGATGCGGGACGTTATTCAGCGCGGGACCGGCCGCAAGGCACGCGTGTTGGGCAGGACTGACCTGGCTGGCAAGACAGGCACCACCAATGACCAGAAAGATGCCTGGTTCTCCGGGTTTAACCACGCACTGGTGACAACCACCTGGGTCGGTTTTGACAAGCTCGAACCGCTGGGTCGGGGTGAAACCGGCGGTCAGGCCGCATTACCCATGTGGATTGATTATATGGCAGTGGCTCTGGCAGGGGTGTCGGAGCAAAAGCAGGAACCGCCGGAAGGTCTGGTGACCGTAAGGATCGATCCGGCAACCGGCCTGCTGGCAGGCAGCGGTCAGACGGATGCCATTTTTGAAACATTCCGGGAAGAAGACGTGCCCAGCAAGAGCAGTGATTCACTGTCTACAGGGGGCGCCGCGGGAGCAATCGATGGGGCGGATGACCAGCTTTTCTAAAGTTGTCCAGCCTTGGTAAACAATTCCGAGCCCGTATTGAACGACGGTTACAGGTGCTTGAGGTCAGCGCGTACGCTATCGATTGATGCCTGAAAGCCGGTGCGTTCTGCATCATCCAGTGGTAATTCCACCACTTGCTCAATACCGTTACGTCCAAGGATGGCCGGGACACCGGCGGTAATATCCGTTTGACCGTACTCGCCGTTCAGATTGCAGACGCAGGGCAGGATGCGTCGCCTGTCATGACAGATGGCATCTACCATGGTGGCAATGGCTGCCGCCGGCGCGTTATAGGCGCTGCTGGTTTGACGCAGGGCCAGAACCTCTGCGCCGCCGTGCTGTGTGCGCTTGTTAATACGTTCGATTGCTTCCGGGTTAAGGAAGGCAGTTGCCGGTGCACCGTTCACGGTACTAAAACGTGTCAGGGGAACCATGGAGTCGCCATGGCCGCCAATCACCATGGTATGGATGTCCTTGAGGGAAAGTCCGGTCTCTTCTGCCATGAAGCAGGCCATGCGCGAGGCGTCCAGCACGCCGGCCATGCCAAAGACACGTCCCCGTTCCCAGCCCGTCCGCTTCCAGGCATGCCAGGTCAGTACGTCAACCGGATTGGTGACCATTAGCAGCAGACTTTCAGGCGCATGTTCGAGTATGTCGTCAACGATGGAATCAATGACGGCCCGGTTGATGTCAAGTACATCGCTGCGTGACATGCCGGGTTTGCGCGGGGAGCCGGCTGTAATGACGATCAGTTCCGAGTCTTTCAGTAACGCCGGGTCGGTACCGCCAGTGACGCGGGTATCAAAACCAAAATAGGATGCGGACTGACTGACGTCCAGCGCAGCACCGGCTGCAGCACCTTCTCTTGTGTCCAGCAGTACTACCTCGCTGCACATCTCCTGCTGGGCCAGTGTATGGGCTGCAGTTTCGCCAACACGTCCGGCGCCGATGATGCTGATCTTGTTCATTCAGTTGTCCTTGGGGGGCTTGTTATTGTGAATAATCCCATAGATAAGGCGTCTGTACAAAGAAACGCTTGCACTAGCGGACCACCTTCAGAAGTCTGGAAGGCTCGGGTTCGCCTGTCGGATACTGGTCGTTTAGCAGTCTCAGCTGCTCTTCAGGATAGTCATCGATGGGCGAGCGTCGTGCCATGTCAGCGTACGTCATGCCACTGGCAGCACGGATAATGTCGAGTTTTTTCTCTGTGGCCAGTTTCCTTTCGGCTGCTGTCAGCGGGTGAAGACTCCTGGCCGTTGCCAGTGTAGCGGCATCATAAGCCTGCTGGTTTTTCTGCCCATTCGCAGTTCCGGCAAAGACATAGGCGCTGCCGTTGCGATACACAACCACGTAGCGTACCCGACGGATTCCGTAAGATGTACTGGCGTTGCCAACGGCGGTGTGGCCTTGCAGCTCACCTGTAGTGAATGTCTTGCCCTGCCGCATACTTTTCAGCTGCATGTGTTGTTTTATGAATTGCTCCGGTGACAGTTGTCCGGGAATGTCCGCCACCGTCATTTGTATCAGGCCGTCTTTGCCAGCCGGCGTGGCAATGATCCGATCAGACTGATTCTCGATGTTCCAGCCTTCCGGGAAGGCCAGGGAGAAGTTCAGGTCCTTGTGGTAGAAACGGTTGCCGCGGATGATACCTTCGCGTTCGCTGTCTCCAAAGGTCATGCCATCCAGTCTTAGCAGGAAGCTGTCACGCCCGACTCGCGTGGTGGTACCGCTGCGGTACTTCTTCGCGGCATTGACCACCTCACGGAAGCGTGCGTCGTTGTCGGGGTGTGTTGAAAACAGGCCATGATACACATTGGGTTTACGACCTTCCTTGCGGGCTACGGCGCTATCAAAGGCCTCCTGGTTCTTCAAAACCCCGACCACCTCGAGCATGGCATCCGGGTCATAGCCGCTTTTTGCCAGATACTCTGCGCCCAGCCTGTCAGCCTCGAGTTCATGCTCGCGCCCGTAACCGCGCACAATGGCGGTGCTGGCCATGTTGGTCAGCGAGTCGGCGCCGGCAATACCGGTTGATGCGGCCACTACAGTACCCAGTATGCCGGTAACGGTGGCCGTGCTCTGTTGGCGAACACTGTGACGTGCTGTGACATGTCCGATCTCATGGCCCAGCACGGCTGCCAGTTCGGCCTCGGAATTAAGGTAGGCGAGCATGCCGCGGGTAATGAATATATAACCGCCTGGCAAGGCGAAGGCGTTGACGGAAGTGCTGTCGACGATCGTGAACTGGTAGGCGAGATTCGGGCGGTGGCTGTGTTCAGCCAGTTGCTTGCCGATGCGCTGCACCAGTTCCTGCAGTGCCGGGTTTTCATAGGCAGGCATTGCCTCGAGTATTGCGGTACTTTGCTGGAGCCCCAGCTTTATTTCAGCATCTTCGGACATCAGCACAAAGTCACTGTCGCCGGTGACCGGATTGGTGGCGCAGGCAGAGAGCAGCAGGCCGCTGACCAGCAGCAACAGGGATGTCAGCAGTGAGAAAGCACGCGGCTGGGGATACATGTCGGAACCGTTACAATTTTTGTGGCGGAGCCATTATGACCAGTGCGGCCGGATGTTGCACTTTCATATTGAGCCTGTTGCTGTTGGCGCTGATCCAGCCGCGCACTTCGATGTTTTGGCCAGCAAGGGTGTCGATAGCGTAGCTGCTGAAACTGGCAAGGGATTCGAGCGGGATCTGTATCGTCAGGGGCCCTTCCAGGTCCAGCCAATATGTATGACGGGTGCGTCGGATTGAGCTTACCTGGCCATTAACAATCCGAAATCCGCGCGTATCCAGTGGCAGTGTGCGTGCTGGGTGTGACTGGTAAGCGGGTAGTGCCCACAGGCCCAGACGTGCAGCGCGAGCGGCTTGCTCGAGTCCCTGGTAGCAGTCTTGGCCCCAGCTGTTGGGCGGTACAATAAAGGTGGTGGCCAGGCCCTGACCGAGCAGCTGTGCCGCAATATTTTCGCCGTTCTCGAGAAAGGCATGTGCCAGTACCCTGCCATAGTGGTCATGGCGCTGTTTACCGTACTGCAGTAACAGCTTTTGGTTCGAGTTGTCCAGCAGGTCTTTCAGACTGGTTCGGGCTGCCTGTGCCAGTGGTTGTACTGCCTGGCCCTTGTGCCCCAATTCCGGGGTGTTGATGCCGATGAGTCGTACCCGTCGACCGTCTTTCAGTTTCAGGGTGTCACCGTCATAGATATAGGCTACCTCGGCACGTTCGCTGGCGTGGTCGGCCGGACATGTCGCTGCCAGCGCCAGTCGATTCAGGCTGCCAGCCAGTGTAACGGCTAGCAGTAGCCAGAACGCAAAAGGGGCGACCGCTTTGGTCGCCCCCTTGTCTGCTGTTTCGGAATGCACCCTGGTGTGATTAGTTTCCGTAACGCTTGCGGAATTTGTCAACGCGGCCGCCAGTGTCGACCATTTTCTGCTTGCCGGTATAGAACGGGTGGCACTGTGAGCAGACTTCGATTGCCAGGTCCTTGCCTACAGTCGAACGGGTGTCAAAGGTTGCGCCGCAACTGCAGGTGACTTTGATGGCCTCGTACGCCGGATGTATATCAGATTTCATAACTGTCTCGATCCTGTGGAGCTGTTATCACGGATGGCACAACTGCTACCGCGAAAAGGCCGCAAATAATACGTTATTCGTTCGATTGCAGCAAGCTAGGTATGCAGAGGGATAATTTTTGCCTTTGACTGGTCGCTGCCATGTTCGGGATGTCCGGATTGCAGTTGCTGCAGGCTGTTGAGCAGGCCGTGTTTGCCGGTTACGTTTTCCCAGAGCAGCCGGTTAATGTGCAGGCAGGCGATCATTGGGGTGCGTGATGTTTCCCTGATCCTGTCCAGTTTCCACTGCAGGCAGCGCAGGCGCTGCTGCCGCGCTGGCGGCGCCCTCAGAATTGCTTCATCAATGATTTTTTTACGTTTTTTTTCAAAGGCTGTGGGATCTCGCCTGGCGAGGTCAACCCAGGCGTCGAAATCAAATTTCTGGCGGGTGGATAGCATGTTCATGGTGTTCTCCGAATTCTGCCGTGTGTATCACGGACTGTTGTTGTTAAATGGAGTACGTCAATGCTATCACAGTGCGTGTGACGGGCACCACGCGGGGTGAGGGTGTTATCCCTAACTTACTGATTTCAAATAATATATTATCTGACGCCTGTGGATAAGGCTGTGGAAAACTGGGGGAATAAAGTGTGGGCGGCGCGGCGCGGGCCTTCTGCCGCTCGCCGTTGGCAGTCAGGCAGACGTCAGGAATATTATAAAAATATAATTAAAACAATTAGATGAGGTGTGTCGGTTGCGGGTTCGTCGATGCCGGTCAGTTATTTTATTTATATACAGGCTTGTTGAGTAAGCTGTGCATAACTTTTTGGAGGGTGTGATTAATTGGCCGGAACGGTACGGTCCAGCGCCCAGGCGCGTAGCTGGGCCACTTTTTCAGCCATTACCCGGGATAATGGCCGGGTTTGTCCAATTTCAGTAACAATGTGGTCGGTATTCAGGGCGATGGTCTGTTCACGGGCCAGGTAGGTGGCGGCGACAATGGCCTGTTCGATTTCGGCGCCGGAAAAACCTTCCGTGAGCCGGGCCAGTGAGAGGATGTCGAAATCAATGGGTTTGTGCTCACGTCGGCGCAGGTGAATGGCGAAAATCTCACCGCGGGTCGGGGCGTCCGGTAAATCGACAAAGAAGATTTCATCCATACGTCCCTTGCGAATCAGTTCCGGTGGCAAATGTTCAATAACATTGGCCGTTGCCACGATAAATACCGGCGCGGTACGTTCTGACATCCAGGTCAGCAAATTACCCAGCACCCGGCGCGAGGTGCCGCCATCGTTGTCCCCGGAGGCGATGGCCTTTTCGATTTCATCAATCCACAGGATGCACGGCGCCATGGCCTCGGCTGCCTTTAGTGCCTCGCGCATATTGCGTTCCGTTTCGCCAAAAAATTTGTTGTACAGCGTGCCGAAATCAAATCGCAGCAGTGGTACGGACCACATGCCGGCAATGGCTCTGGCGGCCAGGCTTTTGCCGCCGCCCTGTACACCGACCAGCAGGATACCCCTGGGCTTATCCAGCTGCGGGTCCGCCTCCATGAACGCATTTCGGCGTAGCTTGATCCAGCGTTTCAGGCTTGTCAGTCCGCCGACGTCGGCAAAATCGACAGTATCAAATTCACAGGATAGCGCCCCATTGGTTTCCAGTAGCCGGTAACGCGCCTGTGTAATGCGTTCCAGGTCATTGCCGTTGATTGCGCCGTCATCAAAAATAACACTGCGTACCAGGCGACGGACATCGGACGTTGGCAGACCACCGAGCTGCCTGATAATCAGGTCCAGTGTGTTTCTGTGTGTTTTTACCTTGCTGCCCTGGTTTGCCGCAGACCAGAGTCCGGCCTCTTCCCGGACAATCTCTTCCAGGCGGTTACTGTCCGGTAAGGATAAAGAAAAGCGTGCGCTGAAAGCGCCTAACTCCGGCGGCAACTGAACCTCATGGCTGACCAGCACCAGTGTGTGGCCAAGGCGGTTATAGTCGAGCGCGATTTCTTTTATCTGGCGCACGTTATAGGCATCTTCCAGATACGGGTGAAAGTCCATCAGCAGATAAATGCCGGGTGTTGCTGTTGCCTTGATCTGCGCCAGTGTCCGTTGCGGATCACCGGCCTGATCCTGAGACACAGCTGCATAGTCGATGCGTTGCAAGCCATTGATAACGGACCAGGACAGTACCGGCATGGCGAGCCTGATGGCCAGACTGGCGAATAGCTGTGTGACCCGTTTTTCATCACGGGTCTCGATAAGAATCAGCGGGATACGCGACTGCAGCAGCAGCTCTAGGTCGTGTAAGTCATTCATTGGTTTCGTATTTGTGTGTCCGGTTCAGTTGTTATCGAACACCGGGTCAAATACATGAGGCAATGGTTGGTGTCTCAGATCCGGCTGAACTGCAGGATACGATCAAGTCTGATTTCACGTTCAATCCCGTTTGTGGTCGACACCCGCATGAACTCCTCGCTGTTGCGGGTAAGCAGGTCGGCAGCAATGACAACCTCGGTACGGGTTACGCCGTGTGCATTGCGCCAGATCAGGTTCAGAGTGTCCCTGTGCATGATGGCCAGTTCAAATTCACTGTGCCGGCCACAGTCAATGGGCGTGTAGTCAGTCATCGTCGCGTCGGGTGGTCAGCGCCAGTATTTCATCGCCGTTGCCGATTTCGAGATGAAACTCGATAGGCCGGCAGCAGACCGGGCAGTCTTCAATGTAATCCTGACTGCCGCCGGAGCTGTCCACGGCCGTTTCAAAGGGTTCTCCGCAATAGGGGCAGTCAACCTGTTCAAGCATGATGTGTTGTTTCCGGCATCCACTGTTGTAACAGTTCGTCAAGGTAGTGCTGGCCGCGCTGCGTGGTCTTGATCATGTCCTCGTTCAGTTCCAGCAGCCCGTCCGCTATGCCCTGCTTGACGATGTTTTCAATGACAGTATAGGACAGGCCCGTGGTCGCGTTAAATGTTGCCCGCGAAAAACCCTGATCAAGCCGCAGGGCATTCATGGCGAACTCCAGTATTACGTCACTCGCTGCCAGTGTGGTTGTGGTGCTGATGCGCTGTGCGGTATGGGCGCTATCCAGATAGCCGCGCGGGTGCTTGATCTTGGCGGTGCGATAAATAGTTTGCGTTGCTGCATCGGTAATTTTTGCATGGGCACCTGCGCCAATGCCGAGGTAATCACCGAACTGCCAGTAATTGATGTTATGCCGACACTGTTGTTTGTCGCGTGCATAGGCAGAGACTTCGTAGCGTTCAAAGCCTCCTGCCTCCAGCAGCGTGCGCCCCGCCTGTTGCATCTCCCAGAGCGTGTCGTCATCCGGTCGTTGCGGCGGGTGCCGGTAAAACCAGGTGTTCGGTTCAATCGTCAGTTCGTACCAGGACAGGTGTGTGGGGCCCAGTTCAGTGGCCGTTTGCAGGTCCAGCAAGGCCTGTTTTTCAGTCTGCCCTGGCAAGCCAAACATTAAATCAAGGTTGAAGTTATCAAAGTCTGCCCGACGGGCGGCCTCGATGGCGGCGACGGCTTCATTGTCGTCATGAATGCGGCCGATCTGTTGCAACAAGTCGGGCTGAAAACTCTGTATGCCGATGGACAGGCGGTTGATGCCGGCTTCCCTGAA
>JAQBDO010000023.1:0-4774 GCA_032124375.1 Gammaproteobacteria bacterium | reverse complement strand
CAACATCCGCCCGACGCTGGAACTGGCAAACAAGGCGCAGTACATGCAATTGAAAACAGGATGCACCGTTACACAAACGTGTCTGCAGCTCGTCCTGTAATGCCACCTGCAAGCGGTCAACCCTGTCCCGTGACAGCGGTGCTGCATACCAGACAGACAGCAGTGGCTGATATCCGTGCAGCAACGCGGTCACGGCGCAGCACTGCCCGGGTTCGCTAACAGACTGTTTCAATTGGCACATTGACATCATTGGAGCTTACACGCGCAGCTGGCGAAATGGTAATTTGATACCGCCCCCAAGGGCGGTAAACTGTGCAGCCTCTTCCTCCAGGAGCTGTAATCGTGACTAATACAACACCGGGAAAAAGCCGTTTCCCCGCCACCCGCATGCGCCGTATGCGGCATGATGAATTTAGCCGTCGACTGATGCGTGAGAGCGAACTCAGCTGTGCCGATCTCATATACCCGGTATTCATACTTGAAGGTCAACAACAGCGCGAAGCAGTTGCCTCCATGCCCGGTGTTGAACGCCTGAGTATTGATGAACTCCTTAAAGAAGCCAGCGAAATTCATGCACTGGGAATTCCAGCCATTGCGCTGTTTCCGGTGACACCGGCCAGCAGCAAGTCCGAAGATGCCGGCGAGGCCTTCAACCCACAAGGACTGGCCCAGCGTGCAGTACGCGCACTCAAGCAGGCACTGCCTGATCTGGGCGTCATTACCGACGTTGCACTGGATCCCTTTACCACCCATGGACAGGATGGCCTGATTGATGAGGACGGTTATGTACTGAATGACGAAACCGTTGAGGTGTTGGTAAAGCAGGCCCTGTCACACGCAGACGCCGGCGCTGACATTGTCGCGCCCTCGGACATGATGGATGGCCGCATCGGCGCTATTCGTGCCGCACTGGAACAGGCCGGTCATCGCAACACCCGCATTCTGGCCTATGCCGCAAAATACGCCTCGAGCTTTTACGGCCCGTTCCGTGATGCCGTGGGTTCTGCCGACAATCTGGCCGGTGGCAATAAATACAGTTATCAGATGGACCCGGCCAACAGTAACGAGGCGCTGCGGGAAGTGGCCCTGGATCTGAAAGAGGGCGCCGACATGGTGATGGTAAAACCCGGCATGCCCTACCTGGACATAGTGCGCCGCGTTAAGGATCAGTTCGGAGTACCCACCTTTGCCTACCAGGTAAGCGGCGAATACGCCATGCTCAAGGCGGCCGCCCAGAATGGCTGGCTGGATGAACAGGCGGTAGTGATGGAGTCGCTGCTGTCTTTCAAACGCGCCGGAGCTGATGCCATCCTCACCTATTTTGCCAAGTCAGTCGGACAATGGCTGCGCGCCCAACAGTGAAAATACCCGCCCGTAAACCAGGCCCGCAAACAGTTCAGGATGCCGGCAATCGAGCCACCCCTGGACCGGCAAGGGCCGCACACTGATGGATCGCTATGCCGTCATGGGCAACCCCATTGCCCACAGCAAGTCTCCCCGTATCCACACGCTGTTTGCGCGTCAAACAAATCAGCAACTCAGCTACGAAGCAATCCTGGTTGAGAAGCAGTGCTTCAACCATGCCGTTGCCGACTTTCTGCAACACGGCGGCAAGGGCCTGAATATCACGGTACCCTTCAAGGAAGACGCCTGTGCACTGGCGACCACACGCAGTGAGCGTGCCGAGCGCGCGGGCGCCGTGAACACGCTTATTCTCGAAAAAGATGGCCGGCACTTCGGTGACAATACCGACGGTGTCGGGCTGGTGCGGGACCTGCTGCAGAATCACGGCACCGCATTAAAAGCCAAACGGCTGTTGCTGGTGGGCGCCGGCGGTGCCGCACGCGGTGTCATCGAGCCTTTGCTCAATGAAAAGCCTTCCTTGCTGGTGATAGCCAACCGCACAGCAGACAAAGCCGTGGAACTGGCCCGCCTGTTTTGCGATTTTGGGCACACCGAAGGCTGCGGACTGGGGGATATCGCAGGGCAATCATTTGACCTCATCATCAATGCAACCGCCGCCAGCCTCGCCGGGCAGGTGCCGGAGCTGCCGGTGAGCGTCATAGCAACAGACAGTCGCTGTTACGACATGATGTACGCAGACAAACCCACTGCCTTCATGGACTGGGCACAGCAGCTGGGCGCAGCCCGCTGCATGGATGGCCTGGGGATGCTGGTGGAACAGGCTGCCGAATCATTCTACCTGTGGCGCGACGTGCGGCCGGACACCGGCCCGGTCATACAGGCATTACGCTCACCGTCCTAACGGCTGGCCATGTAGCGGTTTTTCAGTTCCACGTAGTGCGCTGCTGAATAGATCAGAAACCCTTCTTCCTCAGGCCGCAAGGGACGCGCCTTGCGGGCAGGTGAACCGACCCAGAGATAGCCGCCTTCCAGTTCCCGCCCCGGCGGCACCAGGCTGCCGGCACCAACAATAGCCCCCGAACGGACAATGGCACCATCCATCACGGTCGCAGACATGCCGATAAGACATCGATCCTCTATGATGCAGGCATGCACGACCGCCTGGTGACCAACGGTGACATCGGCACCAATCTGCAACGCAAATCCTCCGGGTGCAAATTCGCTGTCGTGGCTCACATGCAGAATGGAGCCGTCCTGAATATTGGTGCGTGCGCCAATGTGGATGGTGTTGACATCGCCGCGCGCTACCACCATTGGCCACAGCGACGCATCCTCATCGATGCTGACCTCGCCAATAACCAGCGCCGCCTCGTCGATATAAGCGGTTGCGGCGATAACCGGTGAAATATTTTCGAAATCCCTGATAGACACAAATCACCCCTGTTAATCCCTCATATGATTTCATAATGTAACATGGATGCATTCCGGCAAAACGCCGGCCGCTGATCTGGCATGCAACAGTGGCCAACAAGATGCTAAAGTGAGCCCGCCCTGACAGGCATTAGACCCTGTAAATAAAGAGGTATTGTACAAATGTCGAACCCGCTGCTGGAACTCAACGGCCTGCCGCCGTTCTCGAAGATCAAGCCCGAACATGTAAAACCCGCCGTCACGGAACTGCTGGACGAAAGTCGCCGACAGGTAGAACGACTGCTGCAGAAGAATGACCACTACAGCTGGGACAACCTGGTCGAACCACTTGACGACATGGATGACCGCATCAGCCGCGCCTGGTCGCCGGTCGGACACATGAACGCGGTCGTCAACAGTGACGCGCTGCGTGAAACCTATAACGACTGCCTGCCATTGCTGAGCGAATACGGCACCGAGATGGGACAGCATGAAGGGCTCTACAAGGCATTTCGTCAGATTGCGGATGGCAATGAAATGACAGCGCTGGATACTGCGCAGCAGAAAGTCATCAACAATGCACTGCGTGATTTCCGTCTTTCCGGCATTGAGCTGGATCAGGACGCGCGTGACCGTTACAAGGAAATTCAGCAGCAACTCTCGCAACTGTCCTCGCAATACAGCGACAACGTGCTCGATGCCACCAACGCCTGGCACAAGCAGATTACCGATGAAAGCCTGCTCGCAGGACTGCCCGGGAGTGCGCGCTCGCTGGCGAAACAAACGGCCGAACAACGCGAGCTCGACGGCTGGGTATTTACCCTGGAGTTCCCATCCTACTTCCCGGTGATTACTTATGCGAACACCCGTGAACTGCGCGAGGAACTGTATACCGCCTATGTCACACGCGCTTCCGACCAGGGCCCGCATGCCGGCCAATGGGACAATAGCGCGCTGATGGAAGAAATACTGGCGTTACGCCATGAAGCCGCCGGACTGCTCGGCTTTGGCAATTACGCCGAGCGCTCACTGGCCACCAAAATGGCGGATTCCACCGGGCAGGTGATGAGTTTCCTGCAGGACCTTGCACAACGTTCCAAACCGAGTGCCGTCAGGGAACTGCAGGAGGTCCGTGATTTCGCCGTCGAATGCGACAGCAGCGCCGACCTGCAGCCCTGGGATATCTCCTACTACTCCGAAAAGCTGCGGCAGAAAAAATACGCCATCTCACAGGAAGAGCTGAAGCCCTACTTCCCCGAACCGCGCGTGGTCAAGGGCCTGTTCCGGATAGTGGAGCGTCTCTATGGCCTGCAGATCGAGGCGGTCAAGGGCATCGACACCTGGCATAAAGACGTACAGTTCTACCGCATCAAAGACGCTGCCGGCAAGGTACGTGGCGAGTTCTACCTCGACATGTATGCCCGCCAGCAGAAGCGCGGTGGGGCCTGGATGGATGAATGCATCTGCCGGCGTGACACCGCAAAGGGGCTGCAAATACCGGTTGCCTACCTGACCTGTAACTTCTCACCGCCGATCGGTGACCAGCCGGCGCTGTTCACACATGACGAGGTTATTACCCTGTTTCACGAATTCGGACACGGCCTGCACCACATGCTGACGCAGATCGACTACGCCGGCGTCTCCGGCATCAGCGGTGTTGCCTGGGATGCAGTCGAGTTGCCCAGCCAGTTCATGGAAAACTGGTGCTGGGAACGCGAGGCGCTGGACCTGTTTTCCGGACACTTTGAGTCCGGCGAGAAAATTCCGGAAACACTCTATCAGCGCATGCAGCAGGCGAAAAACTTCCAGTCTGCCATGCTGATGATGCGGCAACTGGAATTCGCCATTTTTGATTTCCGCATTCACCGCGATTATGACCCTGACAAGGGTGCCCGCATTCACGACACGCTGAATGAGGTGCGCAAGGAGAGCGCCGTGATGCAACCCGCCGCATTTAACCGCTTCGAAAACAGCTTTACGCACATCTTCGGCGGCGGCT
>JAQBDO010000022.1:0-3423 GCA_032124375.1 Gammaproteobacteria bacterium | reverse complement strand
CGTCGGGCGGCGGTACATGGCGTTACTGTCAAAAGACATCTTGGCGTCCAGCGCCATCAACTTGCCATCAGCAAGCTCAGCCAGTGGATTGATCTCGGCGAGCAACGCATCTTTTTCCCGGAAACACTTGTACAGTGCCTGCATCAGCTTCGAAGCTTCACTGATTTGCTTGCCCCGCAGGCCGATTTTTGCGGCAATCTTGCGGCACTGAAAACCTGCCAGCCCGATTGCCGGATCAACCGCTTCCCGGATGACTCGATCAGGGTCTGTTTTTGCAACCTCTTCGATGTTCATGCCACCGGAGGCCGAGGCAATCATGGTGATACGCTGTGTTGCGCGATCAATAATCATGCCGAGGTAATATTCTTTCTTGATGTCACAGGCCTGCTCAACCAGTACCCGCTGCACCAATCGGCCCTCAGGGCCGGTTTGCGGGGTAACCAGCTGCATACCAATCATTTCATCGGTAAACTGCCTGACCTCATCCAGCGATGTCGCAACTTTCACACCGCCACCCTTGCCGCGCCCGCCTGCGTGGATTTGCGCCTTTACAACCCAGCGATCACCACCGAGGTCTTCTGCAATCGTGACCGCGTTATCAACGTTATGCGTAACACGACCATCGGGAACCGCTACGCCATAGCCGCGCAACAGTTCCTTGGTCTGATATTCATGAATATTCAAAAGTCGTCTCCAGTTCCCGGTTTATTATTGGCGGGCTGCGAGAGAGCTGTTGATCTGTGCAGCCTTGTCCACCAACACCTGTGCCTGTCTTATGGACGCCGCATCAATCAGACGACCATCCAGCGAAACGGCGCCCTTGCCCTGGGTCGCAGCCTCTGCCATGGCCACAATGATACGCTGCGCCCGGTCAACTTCCGCTGCAGGCGGGGTAAATACCTCGTTAGCCAGTGCAATCTGTGAAGGGTGTATGGCCCACTTGCCCTCGACACCCAGTGCAGCCACGCTGTTTGCAACCGCCCTGTAACCATCCGGATCGTTAAAATCACCGAACGGGCCGTCGATCGGACGCAGCCCATAGGCACGACAGGCAACCACCATGCGTGAAATCGCAAAATGCCACTGGTCGCCCCAGTGACGCTCACGTCTGCCCTCATTGTCCGGGTGCGTCAGCATGTAGTAATCGGGGTTGGCGCCCCCCATGTTGGTGGTGCGCGCCTGGGTAGAAGCCGCGTAATCCGCAACGCCAAACACCATCGCCTCCATGCGTTCCGGACAGGTCTGCGCAATGGCTTCGACATTGGCCATACCCAGTGCCGTCTCAATCAGTACATGCAGGTTGATTTGATCAAACCCCTTCGCCGCCTCAATTTGTTCCAGCATGGTTGACACAAACAGGATGTCGGACGGTGAACCGACTTTCGGAATAAGAATGGTATCGAGCTTGTCGCCGGCCTGCTCAACAACATCGACGATATCGCGATAGCAATAGTGTGTATCCAGACCATTAATGCGAATCGAAACGGAACAATTCGACCAGTCGAGGTCATTCAGTGCCTCAATCACATTCTTGCGGGCCTGTGCCTTGTCATCCGGGGCGACAGCATCCTCAAGATCCAGAAAAACCACGTCTGCGCCGGCCTTGGGGGCCTTTTCGAGCATGCGGATATTACTGCCGGGTACTGCCAGTTCACTACGGTGCAGGCGATTTCTTACAGCCATGGGTTACCTCTTTATCTGAATGATTAGCATGCCAACCAAAAAGTACCGGTCATCTGTACCGAACCGGCGGAGTATCCTGTTCGGTCAGACCGGCAGGAAGAAAGCCGGGTAATATACAAGGTTGAGACGTTCAATGGAATGTGACAGCGACTTTCAGCACAGCGGACGCCACCCGGGCGCGAACAGCACCCTGGCTAATCTAGCAAACATTCTATTTACTATTTATATAGTTATGGGAGACTTTTAAGATAGTTCTGATTGATCCGTGATCCCGGCGCGGACTGGAATCCGGATTATAAATTTAGCGGGTTGCTGGATCCCGGCCTGCGCAGGGATGTCGATGATGGTATTCATCGGAGATGCCCGGGCTATTTCCACGCCAGCCAACCCCGGCCGGAGAGCATCGCAATCACCGTATCCGCGGCGACCCGTCCTTCAGGTCAGAGCAACACATAGACGATAGCGGACAACATCATCAGGCCGATCACGAAGCCGGCCATATGGCTGTCTGCCTGCGGGGGCGAGTTATTTGCCATGTGCTCCATCGACTCCAGCACCAGCTTGTCGATGGCGGCATGCCGCTGATCCTTGCGCAGCCGGGCAGTCTGACGCTCGGCCTCGGCCTCACTGGCGACCGCTTCACAGGCGAGGTCATACTGCGCTTCCTCTTCCTCGTCATCGATGCCATTTTCCAGCTCCAGCCACTGCTCTTCCAGCAACAACAACTGGTGCTCCTCCCGCGCATCAATTTTCTCGATCTCACCACTATAAATCTGCTCACATAACTTGCCGGCGGCGTCGCCACAACCATTTCCGGACCAGCTAATCAGCTTCTCCGTCGCATAGGTGATGTCGGTAACTACCCCGTCTTCATTCCTGTTTTCAGTATAAAGATATCTTGGAAGTTGCAGTGCCAATTCGTCCATTCATCACCCTGTGTATCTGTTGACCTGTGCGAAATAGAAATACGGCCAGTTGCGCGGCACGGGGGATCATACTGCAGAGGAATTACCCCTGTCACTCCCCAATACCCGCGCAAACACCAGCACCGGTGATACCCGCAGGTCGGTTATATACCCGTATCGCTCGCATCCTGGCCCGCTCTGCCGGGGCTTTTACGCATGGTTTTATGAGCTATGCCCGCATCCATAAACACTCCGCTGCTGATACAGAATCCATGTTTTTCATAGAAAGGGATGGCGCTCACCTGCGCGTGCAGATAAACCTCCGCACAGCGTTGCGCGCTGGCAACCTCCAGCAAGGCTACCAGTATTGCCGAACCAATGCCCTGCCCCCGATAGCCCTGCAACACGGCCATCCTGCCAATGTGGCCATCGGCCTGCATCCGGCCGCAACCCACGGGGCGTTTCTCGGCATCGGTGACCAGCACATGCCGACAGAACTCATCCAGTCCGTCGTATTCCAGCGCTTCCGGCACCTGCTGCTCATCAATAAACACCGTACGCCTGACCGCGCCAAGTGCCGCTTCACTCTGCTGCCACGTGGTATGTATCAGGTGAAATTCCGGACTCATGGGATTGGAAAACCTCTGGTTAATGACAAGCAAAACTAATGGGGGTCGAATTCACTTGTGCCCGGCGCTTGATCGGGTATTCGACCAGTGTCATTTCACCGCGAGCTGTCGGCCGAATGCATTCGGCCCTACACAGGAAATCCATACACCTGTCAGAAGTAACGTTGGTGGAATGCATTCGGCCCTGCAATGGTAATCCACATACC
>JAQBDO010000021.1:0-4679 GCA_032124375.1 Gammaproteobacteria bacterium | reverse complement strand
CTGCTGGTTGAAGACAATGAAATGAATCGCGACATGCTGTCGCGCCGACTCGAACGCAAGGGCTACGAGGTGGTGATTGCTGTCGACGGACAGGCAGGCGTTGATATGGCGTCTTCCGCTAATCCGGATCTCATCCTGATGGACCTCAGTCTGCCGGTCATGGATGGCTGGGAGGCGACGCGTCGTATCAAGGCCGATGCTGCCACGCAGGGTATCCCGGTGATTGCGTTGACGGCCCACGCCATGGCGGGTGATGAGCAAAAGGCAGGTGAAGCCGGCTGCGATGACTATGACACCAAGTCGGTAGAGTTGAACCGCTTGCTGGGCAAGATTACCAGTCTGCTGGGCGGTGAGCCGGGTTAATGCCGGGACTGCAGGAGCGGACCGCGTCCGGGACTTCTATCCGGTAGCGGCAATCGCGCATGCGATGCGCTCCTGAGCTATTAGAAACACCCGTGGGTGACGGGTACGCTGCGCTTTACCCGTCCTACAAAACATCAACACATCCCAATACCGTAGGACGGGTAAAGGAGCAACGCGACGTACCCGTCGTGACACACATACATAAACAACCTTCGCGCATCTAACGGCTCTTACGACATTAGCTGCACTTGCAGGAGCGGACCCTGTCCGCGATCGGGTTTTCCTGATTACGGTGGTGAATAGGAAACCGCAATAATCACGTACAAGCGTTTACCTGCGGGTGTCTCTACCGGCACTTCATCATCCAGTGTTTTTTTCAACAGGGCGATGGCCATCGGTGAATCCATGCTGATCCAGCCGCTTGCCGGATTAAATTCATCTGCACCGACAATGCGATACACGGATTCCTTTCCGTGCTCGTCTTCAAGGGTGACCCAAGCACCAAAGAAAACCCGGTCCGGATTGGACGGTGGTTCGGAAACAACCTTCAGGTCAGGCAGGCGTTTTTGTAAATAACGGATACGACGATCGATTTCGCGCAGTTCCTTCTTGCGGTAAATGTATTCGGCGTTTTCGGAGCGGTCTCCTTCAGCGGCGGCTGCCGTGAGGGCTTTGGTAACATCGGCGCGACGTTTCCACAGTGCTTTCAGTTCAGCGGAGAGTGCCTCAAAGCCGTCTCGTGTGATGTACGGGGAGGAGGTGGCTGTGGGTGGTCGATAGCGTCCCATAGTCTAAACGAAAAAAAACCCCGCCACATGGACGGGGTTTTTTATTCGTGCAGATTCTCTGCCCTGTTATTTTCCAATAACATTGACTGCCTGCAGACCTTTCGGACCCTGCTCGACATCAAAGTTTACTGTTTGGCCTTCAGCCAGCGTTTTGAATCCGTCACCACTGATTGCAGAAAAATGTACAAATACATCTTCACCACCATCGGCAGGGGCGATAAAACCAAACCCTTTGGATTCATTAAACCATTTAACAGTACCTGTAGCCATGTAACACCTCTTGATTAGATATAAACAGTATTAAATTGCAGATTAAGCAAGGAGAAAAACAGGAGTCTCTTGAGAATCTTCTGAGCTGACCTTTGAAATGCGCAATTGTGATTAATGATTCGAAATTGACAAGTATTTTTCCTTCCCATATCGATCACGGCAGCGATGATACAACAAGTAAAATAGAAATACCTAATATCAGGCAAACTTTAAGGCCGCAGCGGGGTAATTATTTTGGACGGGCAATATCTATAAGCTGTTGGTTATATAATTATGATATTGACTTCAGGCGTCCGGCTTTTGGCACATTGCAGCTGCCGGGGTGTCCGCATGATTCAGGGTGTATTTCCTGTGTTACCGGGGTTATTACATCAACACAGTCAACTCGCGGTGATGCGCCATTGGTCGAGTCCCCGATAAGGCGCCGGGCACAAGTGAATTCGACCGGTCATCACCGCAGGGCCAAATTCATTCGACCAAACCCATCAACAGATCCTCACCGCAGGGCCGAATTATTCGACCATCAGCCGCATTCGAACTCCACCGTTCTGATGATGGCCGGTCAAAAAACAATCCGATCCCAGGTCCAGTACAGGCCGGTGACGGCAATTGCCAGTGAACACGGGATGACAATGATCCGGCGATACCAGGGTTTGTTGCGGAACCACACGCCAACGGTGAAAAACGCCAGCATGATGACAGTGAGTTGACCCAGTTCCACGCCGACGTTAAAACTGACCAGCGCGGTGAGAAAGGCATTGGCCGGCATGCCAAAATCAGACAGCACGCTCGCAAAGCCCATGCCGTGTAACAAACCAAAACAGAACACAATCACCAGGCGGCTTTTATGCAGTGAATGTGCCGTGATGTTTTCGACCCCGATGTAGGCAATTGACAGTGCTATCAGCGGTTCAACAATATTGGCAGGCAGCGCGATCAGGCCGGCCATGGACAGACCGAGTGTCAGTGTGTGCGCAACCGTGAACATGGTGACTTGCCAGAGCAACGGACGCAGGTGGATGCTGAGCAGGAAGATGCCGAGAATAAACAGGATGTGATCCCTGCCCTTGGGCAGGATGTGCTCAAAGCCGAGCACGATGTAGGTCTTAATCACCGAGGTGACGGGTTGGCGGGTGAATACCTCGGTGAGTGAAAAGGGCTCGCTACGCGTATCGTTGCGCAGCCATTGCCAGTCCGACCAGTGCCATTTTTCGTTGTCTTCATCAATCTGGCGAACACGTACGGCATTGTCGCCAAAGCGTTGCGGGTAATACCAGGTAAGGCTGGCGACCGAACGGTCAACCTTGCCTTCAAGATGAATGACGCTGATACGTGGCACCTTGGTATAGCCGGGCTCGGGTATCTCCAGACGTGAAACGGACAGGGGAATGTGCTGACCATCGAACAGCAGTTCCAGCTGGTCGGTAAATTTGGACTCGAAGGGTATAAAGGCCTTTTCCAGGTCTGCAGCCTGCAGTGCCCGCAGTTCGTCATAGGCTGCGGCGTTGGGGGCGTCTCGCGTGTTCTTGTAGCGGGTGTTGATGCCGGTCAGCAATGCCTCGATGCTGGCGCGTACCTCTATACGGTAGCTGCCATTGGTGTTGACGCTGATCTCAATCAGGGCGGGCTTGACCACGTCGGCCAGTGCGACGCTGCCTTGCAGGCAGGCGAGCAGCAGTACCAGCCGCAGTAGCAGCTGCAGTAGCAGGCGCAGCACGGTGTGTTTGCGGCGGCCGTGGTCAGTCATCTCTGTTCCGGGATGGGTATTGCGAGGGCGGGTGGGGTTGGTCAGGAATATTAGTTAAGGTTGAAAGGCTAATATACATGGGTGGCAGTTGTGGCAGTTTGCTTCAGTATTTACTATAGTCAGCACGCTGTTAGGTGCTGCCCGGCTTGTCTGTTCGGGCCGCCCTCAGATGTTACCGTGCTGCCCGGGGGGGACCGGCGCCATGGTAAACGATGCACCCTTTAAACGAAAAGGGTTTGATTTCAACAAAAACAACACAGGTGACCTATGCCTCCATTTGACCGACGTGAATTTCTGAAAATCATGGGCGCTGGCGCGGCCGCTGCTACTACTACGGTGTTGGCTGGATGCGGCAAGAGTAATGCCACGTCTGCCGAACAGTCCGTCAGCACAGCGGCAGCCGCCGCCATGCCGAAAGGTTTTTATGACCTGCCAATGAAGGGCAAGGTACGGATATTACATCTTACGGATCTTCACGGGCAGTTAAAGCCGGTGTATTTCCGCGAGCCGAATGTCAATCTCGGTGTCGGCGATGCCTTTGGCAGGCCACCGCACCTGGTGGGTAAAAAACTGCTGGAGGCGAATGGGCTGAGTGCCAATACGCCCGAGTCCTATGCCTACACCTACCTGGATTTTGAAAACGCCGCGCATACCTATGGCATGACCGGTGGTTATGCGCATATAAAAACGCTGCTCGACAGCCTGCGTGAACAGGCCGGTGGCAGGCAGAACACGCTGACGCTTGATGGTGGTGATCTGTGGCAGGGGTCCGGCACCTCTCTGTGGACCCGTGGTGTTGATATGGTCGAGGCCTCCAATCTGCTGGGTCTGGATGTGATGGTCGGGCACTGGGAATTTACCTACCGTGAAAATGAGGTACTGAACAACGTCACCCTGTTCAAGGGTGACTTTATCGGACAGAACGTTCGCGTCAAGGAGGATGCCCTGTTCGGCGATGAGTATGCAGCACTCACAGAGAAGTATGACGGCACGGGGCTGTATGACGAAGACAAGGGGTATGCCTTCCGTCCCTATGTCATCAAGGAAATAAACGGCTTGCGTATCGCTGTCGTTGGCCAGGCATTCCCGCGCACGGCAAATGCAAATCCGCAGGAGTTTTTCCCGGACTGGTCTTTTGGTCTGCGTGAAGACGACATGATCGAGCTGATCAAGGAAATGCGCGAGACAGAAAAACCGGATGCCATCGTGCTGCTGTCGCATAACGGTATGGACGTTGATATCAAGATGGCCGAACGGGTGCCCGGTTTGAATGCAGTGTTCGGTGGTCATACCCACGACGGTGTTCCAAAGCCATTGGAAATCAGGAACGTGGAGGGGCATACCTGCCTCGTTACCAATGCCGGCTCCAACGGCAAGTATGTGGGCGTCATCCTGCACAGTCGCAGCGACGGCGGCTGGGCCCGCACCGACATCTTCGAGCCAGCGGGCATCGACATCCACGCCCTCAAGACGTATGACGAACTGCGCGAGGCCTGTCTTGCGGTCTCGGA
>JAQBDO010000020.1:0-4881 GCA_032124375.1 Gammaproteobacteria bacterium | reverse complement strand
GGATAATCTAAAAAAACAGCGCAACTTGCTTCAGGTGCAGATAATGGAAATGCTTTACTACACAGTCGCTGCCGTATTTCTATATATGATTTCCGACTGGATTCTTAACCAGATCGAAATCAGGCGCGCTAAACGTTTTGATAACCGTTCGTTGATATTCTTCGCGATTATCCTTGTATTGTCCGTGGCGCTCTTCAACCTGGTTCAGCAATTCCAGCCGGGTCCAGGGCCCTCTGCACCTGCGAATGACATACACACGGAGCAGGGGGCAGTGGCTCCGCGACAGTAAGGCACTGCTTGTGTCAGGACCAAGGGCAGTAATGTTCCCGGGTCACTGGATGACGAACGACTCTGTTTCAGAATTGAAATCAACCACCAGTAGTTGTGCCGGCTCCAGGTTAACCGTTTCCTCATGCGTGTATATGGGGCCTTCCACGTGCATATCGTCATTCATTCGCACGGCCAGTGTGTGCTCCCCTGCGGGCACCTTGGCACTCCGGTAGACATCGATGCCAAGGTCGTTGTAAAGACCGGGTGCCTTGGCGACTTCCTCGATGAGCAGTTCACCATCCAGCAGCAATTGCACTGTCACCGGCGAACGCTCGCGTGGACAGTCCATTGGTGCGCGCATATTGGGCGGTAGCTTCGCCAGCTCCTCCTGGGACAGCTGGCGGCATGCTCCAATTCGCTTGCCGGCATGGGCAAAGGCTACCGTAACGACAGCCTGGTCCGGCTGCAGTTGCGTGTAAGGTGGTGCGGCAGAGAAATACCATATCAGCACCATGAACACGGCATAGTTCAGCGCCTGTAAAGGGTAACGCAAGACCTTAAGCATCACCCGCCTCCCGGTCCTCGCCGGCTGCGGAAGCTGTCTCTTCCTGATTCATTGCAGCGATATCGCGCTGGAACTCAGCAAGCCGGCGGCGCAGTTTGCTGGTATCGGTTTCAGCCGCCCGGTATACAGTGATGCGGTCACGTTTCGCCCGTTGCCGCAGCGCGGGTTTGCGCTTGCCCTCGAATCGCTGGTCCAGCCAAGCATTGCCCAGGCGGAAGTAGCAATCACCAGTACGGCAGCCGGTAATAAATACCCCGTCCGCACCCTGCCTCTGTGCATATTCCACGAGGGTCGGCGGGATCATACCCGTACAGAAAAGGCTCAGCACAGCAACGTTGTCAGCCCGCAATGCCTCGATATCGTTTGCGTTATCACACCCGAAAACCATTATCCGGGTGTCCCCCTTGAGCTCGGCCAGTGCTGCTTCAGTTCGTGTCCGGATGTTATCAATCGGCAACTGGGGCATGTCAATGCCGGTTTCAAGTGTCTTTTTCGCGTGTCGGAAAGGATTGGATGAGTGGCAGGAGCCAACGCAAATACCACAGGAGGCACACAGGGCCGGGTCGACGACGACTTCATTTTCCCAGCGGGCATCATCGCTGCGTGCCTGTACCGAGATGGCATCGAACGGGCAGTCTTCGGCGCACTGGCCACAACCGTTGCAGTTATCAAGGTGGACTTCAGCCACGGCTGCGGACTTCTTCGGTGGCAGCCAGGGCATGAGCATCAGAATCATGGTGATGCTTGTTGTCAGCATCCAGACCTGTTCTCCCGGCCACTTGTCGAGCAACGGGTAGACATTGAGATAGAACCAGTCGAGTCTCAGTACCGCTGGCACCTTGCTGAGCTCGGCAGGTGCATGGCTGGTCGCCGGCACCAGCAGTGACAGTGCCATCAGCGCCAGGAAACTGCCCACAGCGAGGCCCCGGGGGGCGGTGACCTCGACATGGGAGAGCCGTTTGACGTGCAGCCAAATGGCAAAGCCCAATAGTATTGGTTGTCCCAGCAGGTGCAGGAAGCCCATCAGGGTGAACAGCCGGTCGGTGAGCTGTCCCGCCAGGAAATCACGCGCCATGGAACCAGACATCACAGGTAGCGAGTCCATGAGCTGGGAGGAAAGCACAGCGACGTACAGCCCCAATTCGTCCCACACCAGCCAGTATCCGGTAATGCCTATGGTGATAACGAACCACAGGGTTGGTATTCCGGTGACCCAGGACCACCAGCGGAAACCACGGTAGCGGTCGAGGGCAAACTCGCGGAACATATGCAGCAAAATAGTCACCACGGCGGCATCCGATGCATAGCGGTGCAGACTGCGCATAATGCCGCCCGCGTACCACTGTTCGTGAGTCAGGTACTCCACCGAGGCATAGGCGCCGACTATGCTGGTGTCAAAAAAGATGAACAGATAGATGCCGCTGATCAATACGACCCAGAAGAAGAAAAAGGCCAGTGTTCCCAGATGGTAGAGGGGGTTCCAGTTCGAACCGAAAGACAGAGTGAACCACTCCTCGAGCAGAAGGTAGCTGCGCTTGATGGGATTAACGCGTTTGTTCACAGTGCCAATCTCTCTGGTTTCACAAGGGTGAATGATACAGGCTGCCAGCCCGCAGGGATTGCTGCTGCTTCTGCAGGTGGAGAATAATCAATACAGGACCAATTATCCTTGATATGCCTCAAGTACCCGCGGAGCGCCGCCCCTGTCTGATTTCGAGTACCAGTAAAGTGATGCCGATGAGAATAATGGAACCACCGATAGTCATACCGATAAACAGGGAATAGTCGAAATGGTAGGCGTCCCGCGCCGGATCGTAGGTGGTGCAGAAGAAGCGTACCTTGTTGATCAGTTCTGACAACAGGGTCTGATTCGGTTTGGGTTGTCCGAGCACCAGTTCCTTGAGGGGTTCCACCAGCAGCGGGGTGTCAATTACCTCGCCGTATACCTGCCGGTAGACACGTCCCTCGGCATCGATCACCGTGACCTGCGTGATGTGATCAAAGCCGTTGGGTGAGGAGAAGAATTCAAACCCCAGCTCTTCACTCAAGGCATTAATGGTATCCGGGCTGATGCTGAGCAGTCGCCAGCCGCGGTCATCGATGCCCTGCTTCCTGGCGAAATGGATCATGGCTTGCGGGCTGTCATTGTAGGCGTCAAAGCCGAGCACGGCCACGTTGAAGCTGTCTTCCCCCAGGGCATCGCGGGCCTTATCGACCACCTTGGCGAGATTGCGGATGGTCATAGGGCAGATCTGGTAGCAACTGGTATAGATCAGGCTCAATACCAGCGGCTTGCCGCGCAAGTCATCCATGGACAGGGCGCGACCATTGTGGTCGGTCAGGGGATGGTTGCTGAGTACGTTGCCGATGGCCGCCTGACTCTTTTGAAGCACTTCCTTGTAGCGGAACTCCTTCACCGTATCCAGCGGTTGCTTGCCGTTTGCCGGCGCGGATGCTGCGTTGGCAAGGTGGAAAAATACCACACAGAAACAGCCGAGTAGCAGGGCAAAAGACTTGGATGAATAGCGCATGATCCGGGGGCTCGACGGCGGATAACGCCGTACTACGTTATCCGCCAATCAACAGGGCGTCGAGTACGGCAAATACCAGTAACACGTTCAATTGAACCAGCGAGGCGAAAAAGGCGCGCATACCATTCTTCGGGGAGGGGTCCAGCACCAGCAGCAGGCTGCGGTAGATAAAATATCCACCTCCGATGAGGGCACCGGCCAGGTATAGCCAGCCAAGGCCGAAGAAAAACGGCAGCACAGAGGTACCCGTCAGCAGCAACGTATTGCCCAGCACTGCCTTGGCTGCCGTTGCGTTGCCCACCTTCACCGGCAACATGGGCACACCAACGGCCTCGTAGTCTTTGTGCCGTGCGATAGCCAGACTCCAGAAGTGAGGCGGCGTCCACAGGAACAGCACAATGGCCAGAATAACGGGGACTGGCCCCAGGCCGGGGTCGACCACGGCAGCACCGGCGAGCACGGCAAAACTGCCAGAGGCCCCGCCGATCACAATATTAAAGGAAGTGCGGCGCTTCAGCCACACGGTATAGACAATGGCATAAAAGAACGCACCCAGGAAGATATACAGGGCGGCCATGCCGTTGAGGAGCCAACCGGCTGTACCCACGCCAACCAGTAGCATGGCGCCGATTAACAGCAACCACCGGCTGTCATGTGCAAAGGCGCCAGTCACAAAGGGGCGGTCCACGGTGCGACGCATACGTGCGTCGATATCGGTTTCATAGTACTGATTGAAAGCACCCGCAGCGCTGGCCGCCAGTAAAACGGTAACCGCCAGTACCAGCACCTGCCAGGCGGGCACTGCCTGTCCCGGGGTAACCATGAGGGTTACCACAGAGGTAAGTGCCATGACGACACCGATACGAAACTTGAAGAGATTGGATAGCTGCCTAAGCGTCATCGACCAATCAAGTGGCTGTGTTAAGGCAACATCTGCAGAGAGTCTTGGCATATTTGCGTACCCCTGAAATAAAAGCGGGGTGAAGGTGGTTACCTTCGCCCCGCATGGGCTTTTAAGCGCAGCGCTAGCTGATTGGCCAGACCGACGCCAGATACTTCCAATTGATAAAGTAATACACGATAAAGGAGATCAGTAGCACCATCGCCAGGATGAAGGTTCCCGGTGCTTCAAAACCTGCTGAACCATGCTCTTCAACCGCAGCTGCCATGGGCAGTACTTGAGGTTCTGCATTGTAGTTGCCACGGGACAGCGGTATACCGAGGAAACTCTGCAATATACCGGCCGATGGCTCCAGCTTCTTGCCGAACAACAGCGAACCCACCGTGATGAGCAAATAGGCCCCGCCGGAGAGCACTGCAAGGACAGCACCGATGCCGGCGATCCCCATCAGGGTATAGGCCATGCCCGAGTATTCGAAGCTCAATGCAGCACCGGCAAAGTCCATGTCCCAATGTCGTCGTGAGACCCCCAGGGTACCCGCGCCCATCATGAACAGGATCAGGATAGTCATGCTGCCACCGAACATGAAGGGCTGCCACTTGGCCAGCGTGGGC
>JAQBDO010000019.1:0-4597 GCA_032124375.1 Gammaproteobacteria bacterium | reverse complement strand
GACACCGTCAAAAATCATGCGTTCACCGCGCGCAAAACGCAGGTCTCTGATCTGTACTACCGGTTCCGTCATACGGGTGTCCGTGTTATCCATCCTGTCTATCATTCGGGCTGCCACACAAACATCAAGCTTTAAGTTGGTGCATGACTGCGTGTATGATAATGCAGAATACGTCCAAGAGCTTCCTTGATGAAGATTTATTTATCACACAGCCGCTACCCGGCTTGTCGGCCAGCAGACAGCCGCCCGGCTCGTCGTCTGTTGCCGAGCTGTCGCCAAAGGTTCGCATAAACCACCATGTGGATGGAATTGCTGGCCATTGCAGGTGGCTTCGTGCTGCTGACCTGGAGCGCTGACCGTTTTGTAGTTGGCGCCAGCGCACTCGCTTATAACCTGAGCGTTTCACCCCTTATTATTGGCCTGACCATCGTCAGCATCGGCACATCGGCACCGGAAATCCTGGTGTCCGTCGTCGCTTCCCTGCAAGGCAATGGCGGGCTGGCAATCGGTAATGCGCTTGGCTCCAACATCATCAATATTGCCCTGATCCTGGGAGTGACCGCCCTGATCGTGCCGCTGAACGTACATTCAAGCATCGTGCGACGGGAATTGCCGGTGCTCATCGGGGTTATGCTGCTGGGCCTGTTGCTGCTGCTCGACGGCAGCCTCGGGCGATTCGACGGCATCGTATTACTTTCCGGCATGGCCCTGATGCTTCTCTGGATGACCCGCATTGGCATAAAGGAGAAAGCCTCTCATGACCCCATCGGCAAAGAATTCGCCGATGAGATCCAGACCAATTTGAGCATGCCCAGGGCCGGCTTCTGGATTGTCGTGGGTGGCCTGTGCCTGCTGGGCAGCTCCAAGCTGCTGGTGTGGGGGGCAGTCGCTATCGCTCATGCGATGGGGATCAGTGATCTCGTCATTGGTCTGACCATTGTGGCCCTGGGCACCAGCCTGCCGGAACTGGCGGCCTCCGTTATGAGTGCGCTAAAGAACGAGCATGACATCGCCATCGGCAACGTCATTGGCTCAAACATCTTTAACCTGCTCGCGGTACTCGGTCTGCCGGGATTGATCAACCCGGGCCCGTTTGATGCCAGCGTACTGACACGCGACTACCCGGTCATGCTGGGCCTGACAGTGCTACTGTTCATCATGGCCTACGGCTTTCGCGGACCTGGCCGCATCAATCGCCTGGAAGGCGCACTGCTGGTGTTTGCCTTTGTTGGCTACCAGACCCTGTTATACTTCAGTGAAACCGTTTAGTACCCCGATCCTCTGCCTGCAACGCAGGCAGATTACACAGCCGGTAGATATGACAGTACAGAAATTCATATGAATGAGAAAAAACTGCAGGACCTCGCGCTGGCTGTTATTGATACCGAGGCGCGCGCGATCGCCGCACTGGCCAAGGAAATCAAGCAACCCAGTTTTATCCAGGCCTGCCGGCTGATGCTGGCATGCCAGGGACGGGTGGTGGTCACCGGTATGGGCAAATCCGGACATATCGCCGGCAAGATTGCCGCCACCCTCGCCAGTACCGGCACTCCGGCCTTCTTCGTCCACCCCGGCGAAGCCAGTCATGGCGATCTCGGCATGATCACGCCTGCCGACGTGGTGCTGGCACTGTCCAACTCCGGTGAAACAGCAGAAATCGTCACCATCCTGCCACTGATCAAACGACTCAACGTAGCGCTGATTGCCATGACCGGCAATCCGCAGTCCACCCTGTCACAGGCCGCCACGGCAAACATCAATGTATGCGTCGAAAAAGAAGCCTGCCCGCTGGGACTGGCGCCGACCGCCAGCACAACGGCAGCGCTGGCAATGGGCGACGCCCTCGCCGTGGCCCTGCTGGAAACGCGCGGCTTTACCGAAGAGGACTTTGCCCGTTCACACCCGGGCGGTGCGCTGGGACGCCGCCTGCTGTTGCTGATTGACGACCTGATGCACACCGGCGATGCTATCCCGCAGGTCGATCCGGCCACACCCGTTACTGATGCCCTGATGGAAATGACGCGCAAGGGGCTCGGCATGACAGCGGTCGTCGACGCGCACGGCAAGCTTGTCGGGATCTTTACCGATGGCGATCTGCGCCGCATTATTGATCACAAGGTTGACCTGCACCATGCACTTGTCAAGGATGTCATGACCGCCAATTGCAAGACCATCCACCCCGGCATGCTGGCCGCTGAAGCACTGCAGATCATGGACAGCACCAAAATCAACGCCCTGCCCGTCGTCACCACTGAAAATGAACTGGTCGGCGCACTGAATATGCACGACCTGCTGCGTGCAGGCGTGGTATAACACCAGCCCTATGAAAGACTTACTTGAAAAAGCCTCGCACATACGCCTGCTGATTCTTGATGTGGATGGTGTACTGACAGACGGCAGCCTGTTCATCGGAGATGACGGCCAGGAATACAAGGCATTCAATTCGCGTGACGGCCATGGCATCAAGATGTTGCAGAAACACGGTGTCATCGTGGCCATCATCACCGGACGCACGTCAAAGGTCGTCGAGCACCGCATGGCAAACCTCGGTGTCTCGCATGTGTATCAGGGCAAACTGGAAAAACTGCCGGCCTACGAAGAACTGGCTGCCAAACTGAACATAACGGCGGCGGAAACCGCCTATGTCGGTGACGATGTCGTTGACCTGCCGGTGATGCGCAAGGTCGGCCTGGCGATCGCCGTGCAGGATGCCCACCCGCTGGTACGCACACACAGTCATTGGCAAACCCCCAGTTGTGGCGGTCGCGGTGCAGCACGCGATGTCTGTGAAATGCTGATGGAGGCAAAGGGCGTACTGCAAGATGAGCTGGACAGTTATCTGTGAACATTAAACAACTCGGCCTGTTTGCGGTGCTGCTGCTGATTGTCGCTGGCAGTGGCTGGTTTCTGGAGAAACAGGGCGGCAGCCGGCAGCCGGCCAGCGTCAGCAGAAGCGGACCAGACTCTTTCGTCGAAGACGTTGACCTTACCGTCATGGATGAGCTTGGCTACCCGCAATATCGTGTCAAAGCCAAACACATGAGTCACTTTCCGAACGAAGACATTCTCCGACTCAGCCAACCTGATATCCATATTACCCGCACGAACGGGGCCGTTTGGCAGATCGTCGCCGAACGTGGTGAAACCACTACCACTGGCGATCAGCTCTGGCTACTGGGAGCCGTAGACATCCGCCGCCCGGCAAGCGCGCAGAACAGCGCCATCCACGTGGTCACCAGTGACCTGCTGGTCAAACCGGAAGATCAACTGGCTGAAACAGACAAGGCAGCCGCCATTACCGGCGACCGCTATAGAATCAACGCCATCGGCATGAAGGCATATTTCAAAACCGGCAGTCTGGAACTGCTTTCCCGCGTGCGGGGAACCATTGATGGCAGCAGCGATGCTAATGGCTAGTTACCGGGTAACAGGCGGCCTGCTGGGAGCCGCGTTGCTGCTGTCGCTGTTGCCGCTCAGCAGCCGGGGACTGACAAGCGATCGCAGTCAGCCAATGAACATTGAGGCCGACAGGGCGACACTGAATGAGAAAACCGGCAGCAGCGTTTATGAGGGTAATGTACACCTGCAACAGGGTACTCTCGTTTTACAGGGCAGCAAAATGACGGTACAGCTCAGCGACAACGCTATTGAGACCGTTGTGCTCACCGGCGACCCGGCAACCTATCGGCAACGCCCGGACGGCAAGGAGTCCGACCAGCACGCAGAAGCCGGACGCATCGAATTTCACGCCAAAGAGGAGCGCATAATCCTGCTGGAAAATGCACGTGTCTGGCAATCAAGTGATGAGGAATTCCGCAGCGAGCGCATTGTCTTTGACCTGAAAAGCGATACCGTCAACGCGGGCGGCAACAAGCCCGGTGATCGCGTACACATTACCCTGCCGGGCAGCAAGCAGGACAATCCACCCGCACCACCACCATGAGCGTGTTGACCGCAAACAATCTGGGCAAAAGCTACCAGTCCCGACGCATTGTCGACGACGTCTCACTGACTGTAGATAGCGGACAGGTGGTTGGACTGCTGGGTCCCAACGGGGCCGGCAAGACAACCTGCTTTTACATGATCGTCGGCCTCGTCCCCTGCGGTGAAGGCAGCATCGAAATCGACGACATCGACCTCACCGGACAACCCATGCACCTGCGCGCCTTGCGCGGTCTTGGTTACCTGCCACAGGAAGCGTCTGTTTTCAGAAAACTCTCGGTCGCAGACAACATTATGGCCGTGCTTGAGATCCGCAAGGATCTGAAAAAGTCTGCACGCAAGGAGTTACTGACAGACCTGCTGCACGATCTGCATATTGGCCACCTGGTTGACCAACCGGGCATCAGCCTGTCAGGGGGTGAACGGCGACGGGTTGAAATTGCCCGCGCGCTGGCAGCAAACCCGCGCTTTATCCTGCTGGACGAGCCGTTTGCCGGAGTTGACCCGATCTCTGTCGTGGATATCCAGCAAATCATCAGGCAACTGTGTGCTCGTGATATTGGCATACTGATAACGGACCACAATGTGCGTGAGACACTGGGCATTTGCCACCATGCCTATATACTCAATCAAGGCCGTGTCATTGCCGCCGGGG
>JAQBDO010000018.1:0-3291 GCA_032124375.1 Gammaproteobacteria bacterium | reverse complement strand
AGGCCTCGTTAACGCGTTGTTCTTCACGTTCCGGGTTTAGCAGGTAACCACCCTGCCAGCCCTGCACGTATTCAGGGTCAACATTCATTGCTTCCATCTTCGTGACGGCATCATAGTATTCCTGGTTCATCTCGTTCTCCTGGTACTGGCTATGTTTCAAGCAGGTTGCGGGCACTGTCACTATTTAGCTGTGCGGCCGTGGATGTCGTTGTTTAAATTAGGGTTACTTTAATGGTGGGCAAGTATACAGGAGCCTTTTTTTACCCCGTATATCCCGATGGGGGGAGTGATTCCGATGTCGCGTGATGTCTGTATCTTTATGAAAATCAGGGATATTCTCTCTTTAGGGGTATTCGATGCGCGGCGCATAATGGTTAGTGTAGCGGTTTGCAAATTCCACTAGCGCCATGTCCACGATGTGGGCAGGCAATTGAGGTGTGAGATGACGGTTGAACTGAACAGTGCGGAGTATAGCAGTGGTGTGGCAGCTTTTGAGGCAAAGAACTTTTCTTTGGCCATGCAGTTTTTGTCTCCGCTGGCTGAGGCCGGTGATGCAGACGCGCAGCACCGGGTTGCCATCATGTGTCAGAACGGTCTGGGCATGGTGCGCAATGATGAGCGGGCTTTCGCCATGATGCAGGCCGCGGCCGAACAGGGCCACGCCATTGCACAGCACGGCATCGGCTTTATGTACCTTGAGGGCGAGTGTGTGGAAAAAGACCCCGCCAAAGCAGCCGAGTGGTTTCGCAAGGCTGCCGAGCAGGGACTTGCGGGGTCGCTGACGACACTTGCATTGATGTACGAAGAAGGCAACGGTGTCGAGAAGGACCCGGAACAGGCCAGGCGCCTGTATGCTGCTGCGGGTTTTGATCTTTAGTAGCAGTACGCTGTTGTGCCTGCCAACTGCGCTTTACTCTGAATTATTACCATGGACCTGACGCCGGAGGATGCGCTGCGAATTAATGTCTTGCTGGCGAGTCAGGTACAGGCAATACGCATCGATGAATCACGCATGACCCTGGTTGCGCTTTCCGGGAAAGGCGAGGCGAAGATTCAGCTTAACCCCAACTGTCGCGATGATTCATACCTGAGGCGGGTGCGCGAAACGCTTTCCAGTCATGTACTGGGTTCACCCGGTGGCTATCCGGTTTATTTAAAGCGCTGGACGCGCATGGGGCAGGCGCGTGACGAGGTGCTCGAATCGCTGTTGATGCTGGGCGAACCGGAAGCGGTTGTGGCGGTTGTGAATGCGACAGGGATTACCAATGAGTTGGCCAGGCGAGCCTGGTGGGCATCGCAGACTTCGGATAACGCCCGCTGCATGTTGCAGCAAGCAGCGGTGGTGCATGGGGAAATGGGTGCGGTGCTTGCCGAGTTCCTGATCGAGTTTCTTCCGTTTGAAGAGGAGGCCAGCAATCAGATCAAGACGGTTAGCCTGGTATTGCAGGGAAATCTTGTTGATGAGAGTGTACGCGCTCGCTTGTGGGAGAAGGCCCGAATCAAGAACGCGTATCTTGTTGGTTTTTTGCAAACATTGCCGGACGATTTACCCGCCAGGCAGGCTGCACACCCCGATGCTGAGCGGATTACTCAACAACTGGCCAGCTTGCTGGCTGCAGAGAATCCATTTGCAATACAGTTGTGTCGCTTGTTGAGCCCGGCAGGCCAGGCGTACCTGGATTGCGTGGAAACGGTATTGAAGAAACCTTCCAACCAGGATGTTATGGTTGAGCTGATGCATGCCCTTGAAGCCTATTCCGCCTCGTTGCCGGTGGGGAAGCAAAGAAAGCTTGATATTTCAGATATTGCGAAAGTCACCAGCGAGTTGACTGCTGATACTGGTGGAGCGGATATTGCCGGACAGGATTTGCAGGCGCTGATGCGGATGCTGCCTGGTGATGAACACTACGTTCGCGCCATGTTATTCCTCGCCAGGCTCTGTGAGTCGGTGCTTGATCCCGTGTTCTCCAGAACGGATGCTATCGGGACGGTCATGCGCAAGAACCTGCAGCCTGTCACCGAACCTATTCACGAACAAATAAACACGTTGAGAAATTCATGACTGATATTCGAATGTACTGTACTGCTTTCTGTCCCTACTGTGTGCGTGCAGAAATGCTACTAAAGGCCAAGGGCGTCGATGCGATCACCAAGATTATGGTTGACTCCATTCCTGACGGGTTCAAGGATATGATTGAACTGACCGGGCGCCGGACGGTGCCGCAGATATTTATTGGTGACCGGCATATTGGTGGTTTTGATGATCTGGCGGCACTTGATCGTCAGGGCGGGCTGGATCCGTTACTCGCTGCGGATTGATTTCGCAGTATTTATATTAAAGGTTGATGAACGATGGATTACTTGCCCATATTTCTGAAAGTTGCAGGCCGGCCGTGTCTTGTTGTCGGTGGTGGCAAGGTGGCTGCAAGAAAGGTGGCACTGTTAAGCAGGGCAGGTGCAGCTATAACCGTCGTCGCGCCGGAAATTTGTGCTGAGATAAAGGCACTCGCAAGCCAGAGTGCTGTGAATTGTATTGAACGTGAATTCAGTGCTGCGGACATGGGCGGGGTAGTGCTGGTGATTGCCGCAACGGACAACGCGTCGGTGAACCGGGCAGTGTCAGAGCTGGCGAATCAAGGCAGGATACCGGTCAATGTCGTGGATAATCCGGGGCTCTGCAGTTTTATTGTACCGTCGATTATTGATCGTTCGCCGGTGCAGGTGGCTGTATCGACGGGGGGTGCTTCACCCGTGCTTGCCCGCTTGTTGCGGGCACGCCTCGAATATTTTATTCCAGCAGCCTATGGTCGGCTTGCACATCTGGTTGACAAGTATCGTCACAGCGTCAAGCAGCGTTTCTCCGATGCGGGGCAGCGGCGCTACTTCTGGGAGAATATTCTGCAGGGGCGTGTCGCAGAGCTGTTGTTCGCCGGTCATGAGGAAAAAGCGCATGCTGCGTTGCAGCAAGCCATTGAGGATGCTGATGCGCACTACCAAAGCACCGGTGAAGTCTATCTGGTGGGTGCGGGCCCCGGTGATCCCGATCTGATTACCTTCAGGGCGCTGCGCCTGATGCAGCAGGCCGATGTGGTGGTTTATGACCGGCTGGTGTCCGAGCCTGTTCTCGATATGGTGCGGCGTGATGCCGAGATGATCTATGCCGGCAAGGCGCGTGACAAGCACACGCTTACCCAGGAAAGTATTAATCAGTTGCTGGTCAGACTGGCGAAAGAGGGTAAACGTGTATTGCGTCTCAAGGGGGGGGATCCCTTTATCTTTGGGCGCGGTGGC
>JAQBDO010000017.1:0-4371 GCA_032124375.1 Gammaproteobacteria bacterium | reverse complement strand
GATCTGGTGGTCGCAGAATTTATCTATGGTTATGGCAACAATTACGCCGGGGTGAATGTTTGCAACCTGGACGTATTCCTCTATAGCCTGCAGAAGTATTCCAGCGATACTGGAATTATCGTGCTGGTGGACAAGCACGAGTATCAGTACGTGGAGAAGCTGGCGGCTCTGTTCCCGCTGTACGCCGTATTGCAGTATCCGGTAGGCGAGCAGGATATTGTGCCTTTTTTAAAAAGCCAGGCAGAACAACGGTCTGACCCGGCTGACTAGAGCCCGGGCGGGGGGCTGTGATGCCGGCCCTGCAGCACTTCAATGACCTGGTCTATACTGCCAGCAGAGAGTCAGTGTACGGTCTGGCGTGGTGTAAAAATAATATCAAAAACAGGTGTGTTGCTTGAGAACCTCTATGTCAGCGAGTCTTCGAAGTGTGTTTGCATTGCTGTTGCTTGCCGTAGCGCAGCTGGCGGCAGCTGCCACTCCGGCAGCGCCTGTTGTCCTGCAAGACCTGAATAATCCCGTGGGTCTGCGTGCCCTTGAATCATTTTCCGGAACGGATCTTCGTGGCAAGGACGGTGTCATGGTGCGCGTTGGTTTTGATCTGACCCTGTTGTTCCACGAGCACCGCGACTTCGTCATGCGCCGACAGGCCAGCGGCCTGAAAGACAGCTTCAGGCCTTCCCGGGCTCTGGTCCGGGTGAAGGATGAGAAAGTGGTCATTGATGTGGCCGCCGCCGGGGATGTGGACGAACTGGTCCGGCAACTTGCGGCGCAGGGTATGGAGCAGCTTGCTGTGTACGGTCGGATGGTCTCCGGTTGGTTGCCGATCGCCGCGCTGGAGAATGTGGCGCAGTTACCGGCTTTGAAGCTGGCGCGGCCCGCCTATGCAAAGACCATGGCGGGTGCGGTGACCAGCCAGGGTGATGCCGCCCTGTTGTCGGATGATGCCCGTAGCGCTTTTGGTGTGGACGGCGCGGGTGTGACGATTGGTACCTTGTCAGACAGCTATGATTGTATCGGTGGCGCGTTTGGCGACGTCAGTTCCGGTGACCTGCCTGACGGTATACAGGTACTGCAGGAGGAGGCCGGTTGTGCCTCCGGCTCTGATGAAGGCCGCGCGATGATGCAGATCATCCATGATGTGGCACCCGCTGCCAGCCAGACCTTCCATAGTGCCTTTAATGGCATGGCGGCCTTTGCCGGTGGCATAACCGATCTTGCCACCGTGGCGGGCGCAGATATCATCAACGACGACGTTATCTACTTTGCCGAACCCATGTTCCAGGATGGCATTATTGCCCAGGCTGTGGATAGCGTGAGGGCGATGGGAGTCGCCTATTTCTCGGCAGCCGGTAATCAGGCCGATGAGTCTTACGAGGATGATTTCCGTGATTCCGGTGTGACCGGATCATCAGCAGGCAGCGTGCGTCATGACTTTGATTCAGGCGCTGGGGTTGATTCACTGCTGCAGGTGTCTATCCCGGGCAGTACGCAGGTCATTTTCGTATTGCAGTGGGAGGATCCGTTTTACTCGGTCAGCGGGGGCGCGGGCGCTGCTACCGATGTGGATATTCTCCTGTACTCGTCCTCCGGGCAGGCAAAGGCATCGGCTACTGATAGTAATATTGGTGGTGACCCGGTGGAGATTTTTGCTTTTACGACAACGTCTGGTCCGACCAGGACCTACCAGATAGCGATCGAACATTACGCCGGTCCGCTGCCGGGAAGAATTAAACTGGTCTACTTCGGCAATATGAGCATCGATGAATTTGCCACCAACAGCGCGACCAGTTACGGCCACCCGCTTGCGGCGGGCGGGCGGGCCGTGGGTGCGGCCCGTTACAGCCATACCCCGGACTTCGGTGTGTCACCGCCGCTGCTGGAGTATTTTTCCTCGCATGGCGGCACGCCTATCCTGTTTGACATTGCCGGCAACCCGGTGTCAATTGTGCGGCAAAAACCCGATTTCGTCGCGCCGGATGGCGGCGATAACACATTTTTTGGTTCAGATTATGAAGGCAACGGCTTCCCGAATTTTTTCGGGACCTCGGCGGCGGCACCGCATGCTGCCGGCATGGCGGCTTTGCTGCGACAGTTTGACAGCTCGCTGGGGGTGGATGCGATTTACGCGGCTATGCAGGACACCGCCATTGATATGGATATGCCCGGGGTGGATTATATGAGCGGCTACGGACTGATACAGGCAACACTGGCACTGGCTTCGCTGGACGATGATCTCGATGGTGTGCCGGACACAGTGGATAACTGCCCGCTGGATGCCAATGCGGGTCAGCAGGACAATGACGCTGACGGGTGGGGGGATGCCTGTGATGCCGATGATGATAATGACGGGCTCAGTGATCTGGACGAGGAAGCCGCCGGTTCAGACCCGTTCAGGTTCGACACTGATGGCGATACCCTGGGTGATGGCGACGAGGTGAATATTTATTTCACTAACCCGCTACTGGCAGATACCGATGCGGACGGCTACGGCGATGTCGTCGAGGTGGGGGCCGGTAGTGATCCAAACAACAGTTCATCCATTCCCGCCAGTGCCAGTGGTGATATCAACAATGACGGTTCAGTGGATACCGGTGATGTGTTGCTGGCTAGCCGTTTTGTACTGGGAACATTGATGCCAGACAGCAACCAGCTGTTGCGTGCTGATGTAGCGCCGGTCATCAACAATGTGTCCGTTCCTGACGGTTTCCTCGATGCGGCTGACCTGCTGATTATTCAGCGAAGGGCGCTGGCCTCACCGTAAGCACTCTTTTGAAGCATGCCCGGCATCCTGTGGTGGCAGAAAAATAATTAATATTTGTGACCCGGGCTGGTCGAATCACGACCCTGTAATCCTGTAATATAAAACCATGAAAGCAATGATACTTGCGGCCGGTCGCGGTGAGCGTATGCGGCCCCTCACAGATACTACTCCCAAACCCCTGTTGCGCATCGGCGGGCAAACACTCATCGAGCATCATGTGCACGCCCTGGCGCAGGCGGGCATTACCGAACTGGTCATCAATTATGCCCATCTTGGTGAACAGATTGAGAAGGCGCTGGGTGATGGCAATGCCTATGGGGTCAGCATTTGTTATTCGCCAGAGACGGATAAGGTGCTGGAGACGGGTGGCGGGATCATGCATGCGCTGCCGTTGCTGGGTGTAGATCCCTTTCTGGTCGTGAATGGCGATATCTGGACCGATTTTTCGTTTGATTGTTTGCCATCACAGCCCGAAGGGCTGGCGCATCTGGTGATGGTGAAGAATCCCGAACACCACCCGCAAGGTGACTTCTCGTTGTCACAGGGCCGGTTGTCACGACAAGGCCCCGCCATGCTGACGTTCAGCGGCATGGGCGTATATCGACCGGAATTATTTGCGGACTGCAGCCCGGGTGTATTTCCGCTCGGACCGGTATTAAGAAAGGCCATGGATGCCGGGCAGGTCAGCGGAGAGCAGTATGCAGGTAACTGGTTTGATATCGGCACGCCTGAGCGACTCGATGCAGTGAATAGTGTCATCATTAATTTGCAGTAACAATCACTGGCGGGCTCCCCGCCAATGTGACGGGGTTTGACGGAGTTGTGCGACTATGGGCCAGGAAATCGAGGCAGCGAGGTTTACCCCGGATGATTTTGTCGAATTTGCGGAGCGCTTGCGCGCCGAGACGGTGTTGCTGGGCGAATGGTTCAATGCGGATGTCTTTTCACCCCGCGATCGCATGGGTGGCTATGAACTTGAAGCGTGGCTGATTGATAGTCAGGCACGCCCGGCGCCACTTAATGAGTCATTCCTGAAACACCTTGATAATCCCATGGTGGTGCCCGAGCTGGCCTGCTTCAATGTTGAATTGAATGACCACCCGCAACACCTGTGGGGATCCGCACTCAGTCGCTTCGAGGCAAGCCTGGGTGCGACCTGGCAACAATGCAGCCAGGCCGCATCAGACTTGCACCTGCGCCTGTTGATGATCGGTATTCTGCCGACGCTGAAAGAGTCCGAGTTGTCGCAGGAAAACATGTCTGATCTGAAACGTTATCGTGCGCTGAATGAACAGATACTGCGCTTGCGTGACGGTCGGCCGCTGGAACTGGATATCCACGGTCGGGATCATCTGGGTGTGGCGCACAATAATGTCATGCTGGAAGCGGCAACGACGTCGTTTCAGTTGCATCTGAAGGTGCATCCGCGTTCCGCCACACGTGCCTATAACGCATCAATGATCGCCTCGGCACCGATGGTAGCGGCGGCAGCAAACTCCCCCTTTCTGTTTGCTCATGATCTCTGGAATGAGACGCGCATTCCGTTGTTCGAACAATCGGTCGAGGTGGGTGGTTTCGCCGGGGCCGGTCACGGACCAATGCGACGGGTA
>JAQBDO010000016.1:0-2629 GCA_032124375.1 Gammaproteobacteria bacterium | reverse complement strand
CCGAGCGGTTCCAGGGCCGCCATGTCTCATACCGGTGCCCTGGTCGGATCCGACGACGTGTTTGAGAGCGCCTTGCGCCGCGCCGGCGTGGTACGTGGCCTGCGCATCGGCGACCTGTTTTCTGCAGCCGCCACCCTGACATCGGTGTCCAGTGTGAAGGGTGAACGTCTCGCCGTTGTCACCAATGGCGGTGGCCCGGGAGTCATGGCAGCCGACCGTGCGACCGATCTTGGTATGTCATTGGCAGAGTTGTCGAAGGACACGCTAAAGCAGTTGAACGCAGTTTTGCCGGCGACCTGGTCACAGGCCAACCCGGTTGACGTCATTGGCGATGCCACACCCGAACGTTATGCCCGGGCAGTCGAAATCTGCATGGCTGATCCCGGTGTGGACGGCCTGCTCGTCATACTCACTCCCCAGGCAATGACCGATCCGGACGCGGTTGCGAGATCGCTGGTCACGCTCGGCGAAAAAAACCACAAACCGCTGCTGGCGTGCTGGATGGGTGAAATCCAGGTCGCAGAAGGCCGCCGGATACTGCGTGCTGCCAATGTGCCCACCTTTCATACGCCGGAAGCGGCTGTCGAGGCGTTTTCCTATCTGGTGAACTACTATCGAAACCAGAAATTGTTGCTCGAAACGCCCGGACCGCTGTCACCCGGCAAGGCCCCCGATGTCGAAGGTGCGAGGATGATTATCGAGGGTGTGCTTGCAGAGGGACGTAAAGTGCTCAGTGAGTCCGAGTCCAAGGCGGTGCTGCATGCCTTCCATATCCCGACTGCCCGGGCCAGTATCGTGCGCTCGCCCAACGAGGCGCTGGTGCAGGCCGAGAGCCTTGGTTTTCCCGTGGCATTGAAAATCAATTCTCCGGACATCACCCACAAGTCTGATGCTGGCGGGGTGCGCCTCGGTATCAGCAACGCACAGGCTGTTCGCAGTGCCTATAGTGACATGCTGAACGCGGTGAAGAAAAACCGCCCGGAGGCCCGGATTGACGGGATCACCATCGAGCCGATGCTGCAGCGACCCAACGGCAGGGAGTTGCTGGTGGGCCTTGTCACAGACCCGGTATTTGGTCCGGTCATAACCTTCGGTGCTGGTGGCACCGCCGTCGAGGTTATGGGTGATCGTGCAGTAACACTGCCACCGCTTAACCACAGACTGGTGCAGGACCTGATCGGCCAGACACGGGTGTCCAGGTTGCTCGGCGCCTTCCGGCATATGCCGATGGCCGATATGGAAGCCCTGGAGCAGGTGCTGCTGCGCGTCTCGGAAATTGCCTGCGAACTTCCACTGGTCAAGGAGCTGGATATCAATCCGCTGATCGTCGATGAGCACGGTGCCATTGCCGTCGATGCGCGTATGGTCGTGGGTTACCAGTCGCAGACTGCTGAACGCTACGACCATATGGCAATCTACCCATATCCTGGCCACCTCGTGACAAAATGGCAACTGCCAAATGGTACAGATATGGTGATTCGGCCCATACGCCCGGAGGATGCCGAAATCGAACAGGCTTTTATCCGGAAGCTCTCAATGCAGGCGAAATATTTTCGTTTCATGCAACCCATTACCGAGCTCAGCCCGCAATTGCTGGCCCGTTTTACCCAAATCGACTACAACCGGGAAATGGCCTTGATCGCCGTGGTGCATGTGGACGGAGGAGAAACTGAAATCGGCGTCGCACGTTACATTACCAATCCGGATGGCAAGAGTTGTGAATTCGCTATCGTGATCGCAGACAACTGGCAGCGACAGGGTATTGCACACCGGTTGATGCAGCTGCTTATTGAAACAGCCCGCAGTCATGCACTGCAGATCATGGAGGGTGATGTGCTCACCTCTAACCGCGAGATGCTCAACCTCGTGTCGAAGTTAGGCTTCAGCATCAAACCAGGCGAAGGAGAAACCAACATGGAACATGTTGTGTTGCGCTTGTAGATTATTTCTGAGAGCGTTCAGAATTCTGAACGCTCTCAGGCAGGCTCAATCCAGATCACCTGAGTCACTTACGCATTACCTTGTTTGCTGCCGCTTCACTGAAGATTCGACTTTCCAGAATGGCTGTTTCGCCCCGAACCCCACCTTCAAGAATATGCATACGACTTTGCATAAATTCAAAATCTTCAACATCCACAAGGTAAGTGGATGGATGATCGTGCCCGGTTATTTAAACAGGCTCACTTGATTCATGTAAATCAGCCCATTGCTGTCCCATTAACTTTCACAGCAACGCAATTTGATTGATGGCGGTCTTTCTATCGATAGGCGAATCGCCTCGCAAGAACGCCATCAGATCTCGTTTCTCAAGCAGATTGAGCTGCAATAAACGCAATATTTGCTGCATGCTTTTCTTCAGTTTCAGCTGGAATTTGATAACTGCAAAAACCTGAAAAACAGTCCCACCTGCGAGCGCGCCTTGTAAATACCAGCAATAATCTTGGCAGCCGGTTTGAAATTGTTGGTCGGAAAGTACAGTGTTTGTCGGTTTCTGGATATCGATAACCAATACGACGCGGTAGGACAGGACATTTCTTTGCCGTAACAGCATCGGTGAACTCGATAGTTTGATCGCTGGGCAACCCCTTGCCAGGCAAGACCATCCCGCCTGAAGCCGAACATAACACAA
>JAQBDO010000015.1:0-6646 GCA_032124375.1 Gammaproteobacteria bacterium | reverse complement strand
TGCCTACGTGGTGCTACGTCCGGTCGCGGCCGCTCAGCTGCAGCCGCCGCTACGATTGGCACTGTGGGCCGGTGTCTTCAAGACGTTCTTTCCCTGGGTGTTTGCAGCCATTGCGACCTTGCTGGCAAGCGGTTACTGGATGGTGTTGTCCTTCTACGGCGGCTTTGATGCTGTTGGCCTGCATGTACACCTGATGATATGGGCCGGTTCTCTGATGATGTTGCTGTTCTTGCATGTCTTCTTCGCCCCTTTCAAGCGACTGAAACGTGCAGTAGCAGCCGAAGACTGGTCGGCCGGCGGAAAAAGCCTGGCGCAAATACGCGTGCTGGTGGGCATTAACCTGATGATTGGTCTTGTCGTGGTCGCCATCGCCTCGGGTGGCCGCTATTTGCTGTCTTGATACTGTCGCTATCTACTTGCCAGGTTTACGGTGCGGGACTACAGTTTGGACAGGGGTAGATAGATAAATTGAGAGAGGAGCAGACTGTGACAAATTCAAAAGGCAGTAACGGAGCCAAGGATTCGGGGTTTCCTTTTGCGCCGCCTGGCTGGACACGGCAGTTGGCCGAGAGTCGTGCTACCGCAGAGGGGTTGACGCCGCTTGCTGACCACTGGGAGGCGGTCAGTTCCCTGCAGGAATTCTTTTCCCGCCATGATGCGCCAAGTATTAATGCGCGTGAACTGCATGATGCCCTGGAAGAGAGATTTCATTCCAGGGGTGGCATGAAATATCTCTACAGCCTGTTTCCGGGTGGTCCGGTGACGCAGGGTTGTATGCTTGCCGGGGTTGAACCACCTGCCGGTTGTTCCGATAGGGGATTCGGCAGCGTCCAGTAAGGTTCAACAGGGGGGCGACTCATGGAACGCACGATTACCTTTCGGGGCCGCTGCCTGGAGCTGAGCATCAGCCAGCGGGCGCAGACACAACCGGATCGTCTTGCAGAGCCGTTGTTCCTTGAGATGGAGTTGCATTCCAGCTGTCTGATCCGCAAGCGTGTGTAGGTGCGCGCAGCGACTGATGCCCCGACGTCATTACCCTGGCTGACAAACGGAAGGACCTGTTTGGTGCGGTGGTGACAGAGACCTGCGCGATGCACGATGTTGAGCGCGACAATCCTCTGGAGAAGGATAGGCCGATCACCTATCCCGAACGTTTTTTTTCGCACTGGTTGACGCTCGACCACCGTCGCGGGGCCAGGCAGGCCGACTTTGGTTATGCATCGGGTACTGTTGCATCGTCTGTGTAGATAGTATTCAGGAGGTTGTTATGTCTGTAACTGAGTCACGCCACCTCTTTGATTCAGGCATAATCATGACGGCCCCAGCACGGCTCCAGTGTCGCTGTAGCCGCTCTTGGCCGGGGAGAATCAACACTGAAAAGAATATCTGGCCTTCTGCGAGCCATTGCCGTCGTTGTTGCGGGCTGCGCTATTTGTCTGCCCGGCTCAGGGATTGCCTCGACCAGTACCGAGACCTGCAAGGCAATCAGTGAACAGGAAGTTGCAGCCTTGTTTGACCGATGGAATGTTTCATTACAAAGCGGTGATCCGGACAAGGTTGTGGCCAATTACGCCGAAGGTTCCGTGCTTCTTCCTGCCGTGTCGAACCAGCCGAGACTCACCGTGGCCGAGAAGCAGGATTACTTTATTCAGTTTCAGAAGAACCAGCCTGCGGGTGAGATCGACTCCAGAACCATACAGATTGGTTGCAACACAGCAGTTGACACCGGGCTCTATACGTTTACTTACGGGACTAGCAGTGCCGGCGTCAGGGCACGTTACACCTATACCTATAGCCAGGATGAGAGACAGTGGTTGATCACAAGTCACCATTCATCAGCCATGCCGGAGAATCAAGCAGGGTTGTAATAGCCTCAAGCGTCGGTCGGGTCGCTGTTGGCTTGCGTTCTTTGCCTGCCCCGTAAACCCAATAATAAAAAGGATGACTATTTCGCGTGTCAATGATTGCACCGGAAGTAACTACGCGGCCGCAACCGGTCCCCTTTATGGAAGCATTGCTCTACTGGCTGAAGCTGGGCTTTGTCAGCTTTGGCGGTCCGGCAGGGCAGATCAGTATGATGCACCAGGAACTGGTGGAGAAGCGCCGGTGGATCTCCGAGCATCGATTTTTACATGCGCTTAACTACACCATGGTGTTGCCGGGACCAGAGGCACAGCAGCTGGCGACCTATATTGGCTGGTTGATGCACGGTGTGTGGGGTGGTATTGCCGCCGGTGTGCTGTTTGTGATGCCGTCGTTGTTTATCCTGATGGGTCTGACATGGGTGTATCTGGTCTACGGTGATGTACCGGCAGTGGCGGGGGTGCTGTACGGTATCAAGCCGGCGGTCACGGCGATTGTTGTTTTTGCTGCCTACCGAATTGGCTCCCGGGCGCTGAAAAACAATGTGCTGCGTGTGATGGCGGTGCTGGCCTTTGTCGCCATCTTTGCCTTTGATATTGCGTTTCCCTGCATCGTGCTGATGGCCGGTATCCTTGGTTATGTGGGCTCACGTGTTGCCCCGGATAAATTCAGGGCGGGTGGTCATCATGGCAGTTCAAAGGATTCCTGGGGGCCGGCGCTGATCGATGATGACACGCCTGTCCCGGAACATGCGCGCTTTAACCGGGGCCGCCTGCTACTGTTTGCTGCAGTCGGACTGTTGATCGGTGGCGCAGCCATGCTGCTGCTTGCGCATGCCTATGGCTGGCAGGGTACGCTCACGCAAATGGGCTGGTTCTTTACCAAGGCGGCGCTGGTTACCTTCGGTGGTGCCTATGCCGTGTTGCCTTATGTTTACCAGGGCGGGGTGGAACAATACGCATGGCTCAGCGGCACGCAGATGATTGATGGTCTCGCGCTGGGTGAAACGACCCCGGGTCCGC
Organism: Gammaproteobacteria bacterium; assembly: GCA_032124375.1. Classification (GTDB taxonomy): domain Bacteria; phylum Pseudomonadota; class Gammaproteobacteria; order UBA9214; family UBA9214; genus UBA9214. The sequence continues at coordinate 3,761 of JAQBDO010000015.1, read as the reverse complement.
TGATCATGGTGGTTGCGTTTGTGGGTTTTGTCGGTGGCTGGAGCAAGGAAATATTTGGCCCGGAGATGCTATTGGTTTCAGGCGCGGCAGGTGCCTGTGTCGCGACCCTGTTTACTTTTTTACCGTCCTTTCTCTTTATTCTGCTGGGTGGTCCGGCGGTAGAAGCGACGCGTGGCGATATGAAATTCACGGCACCGCTAACCGGTATCACAGCAGCCGTAGTCGGTGTTGTACTTAACCTGGCTGTGTTCTTTTCCTACCATGTGCTTTGGCCGCAGGGCTTTGAGGGAAGCTTTGAATGGTTTTCCGCGCTCATTGGTGCCGCTGCCTTTATTGCGCTGTTTCGGTACAAGGCAGGTATTGTGACGCTGATCGGGGTGTGCGCGCTGGTGGGGTTTGTTTACACTCAGTTGTCCTGACAATGACTGAAAGCAAAGGAGCACTGCCTGGCGTGATATCAAGGTGTATGCCGATCATGCCTGTATCGTCCCGGACAACAACGGTAGTCATGGCATGCAGGTATTTGACCTTACGCAGTTACGTGCTGTAGTGAGTCCGCCGGTGTCCTTTTCTGAAACCTTACACTATGGAGGTTTTGCTGCGGGGCATAACATTAGCGTCACAGGGTGCTTGCAGCGAAACCGGCGGCACCGTGACCTGCCTGCCAGGCACATTGGCTGATGGTGCCAGTGCAACGGTGTCCGTGACGGTCGCCGCGACCTCGCCGGGGAACTGGAGCAACGCGGTGAGAGTGAGCGCGGACGAGGGCGACTTGAACAAGGCCTTGATGGGCACCGATGAACGCTTCAAGGTCCCCGACGCTGATATCGATGGCGGCTAATGGCCTGCCAAAGACAAATACATCCGGACTGTGCTACTTCTTGCAGTCGTAGTCTGGCGTGTACACGATAGATTTGTAGCGTCCATCAACCGTGCGAATCGTCACGCAACGTCCCGTGGATTTCTCTTTCCAGTTACTGTAGACAGAATCGTCGGACTTTGAGCTGTTCTTGAGTTTGTAACCGCGCTCCTGAAGCTGGTCTTCCGCTTGCCCGCCGCGTTGTCCTACCAGGTCACGCAGATTGTCAGGTGTGTCGCCAGACTGACCGGATGAATGATGGTCCTGCGTGTGATGCTGTTGGGTATCATTGTTACTGAACGTGACAATAATCTTCTTGTGCTCCCACTTGTAATTTTGTGTGTTTTCACCCTCCATGGTTCGTTTTACCGGGCGATCGTTCTGGTCCTTGAAGTGATTTTCCTTGTTGCCCGGACTCAGGTTATAGCTGTTGCCGTTTCGCAGTGTGATGTCCACGTAGCCCTGACGCTGGGAAAATGTGCACTGCCCCGACTCATCCTTCTGTTTTTCTCCTTTCTTGTACATCTCACACTTTGCTCCGGTCGTATCTGCCCAGGTCGTGTGGGCCATACAAGTGAGCGCAGCCAAAGACGCAAGTGCGACCAGTTTTGTTGTGATGGACATATTCGATGCTCCTGGTTTTTGCAGGATGAGTGCCGGAAATTATTGTATCAGCGGTCACGCTAAATTCAAGTATGAGCCTTGTCCAACATGAAATGAGTCTGCAGGGAGGGTGGTATTTCTAACATGAAATGAGTCTGAAGCCGGCAGGAGATCTGTTCATGATGGGGGGATGAAAACCATCATGAAACTCGAAGACTTAACGACGATCGATCAGCTTGAAGATTTCCTGTCAGGCACCCGGGCGGCGGCCTTTTCGGTCCTCAGCAACAAGGACGCCTGCTACCGCTGGATTCAGGGAGAACGGGTCAAATTCCGATACCTGAGGCCCTCTCGCCAGGGGAAAGGGGCGGTGATCCGCTACCTCATGAAGATCAGCGCTTACTGCCCCAGGGCACCCTCTCGGGGGCTCCGCCCCCTCACCTTGAGCAGGAGTTACACCTTGTCCCGGCATAGCCAGATCGCTAATGCAGTCGCTCAGGTGCAGAGAGATTGTTGATTAGATGCTGGCAGGTGTCTGCAGGACATTGGCGACGGTTGTTGTAAGCCGCTCACCATAAGAAGGCGCCCTTATTGATCTACATCAACTGCATTTCTCGACAACTATTATAGACTTCCCGGTCAGTAACAAGAATCAGTCAGGAGGCATCGACGTGCCTGAAATACTATTACTTGTCGTTATAGCAGGCTGCCTGGTAGCGGTCCTTTTAGCTGTCTGGAAGGTGGACCCTCAGGTGAAGTAGCCTTTGTGGATCGGCTTTATACCACCCGGTTTCGGCCTGGTTGGTCTGGTCATCATGGCAACAAAGAAAGCAGTCTAACCACTCTGTTAGATGGCCGCATGGCCATCATTTACACGGCGGCCTTCGGGCCGTCTTTTTTTTAATCTGTCCTTCCGTTGTTGGCCGAACACGTTAGCAAAACGGACGCTCGCAAGATCGTAACAGGCATCCTCTAAAAAACTGCCTTGTACTTTAGTCGGACATTCAGGCTCAGCCGCACGCAGCTGCCATCTGGCCAGGATGGATACACAGGCGCCCTGCATGAACGCTATGTTTCGGTATATTGTTGTCAATTGACACAATCGGCCGCGTCGGTACTATTACCAGCAGTGCGGATCTCGCCTCTTACACTATTAGCTGCAGAAAGCATATCGAGGTAATACATGACGCACCATGAAATACATAGATCACATCGCGTAGGATGGCTACGTGCCGCTGTATTGGGTGCAAATGATGGCATCGTTTCTACAGCCAGTCTCATTATTGGTATTGCTGCGGCCAACTCTACACAGGAAAACATTCTTCTTGCAGGTGTTGCCGGTTTAGTGGCGGGAGCTATGTCTATGGCTGCTGGTGAGTATGTATCCGTCAGTTCGCAGTCTGATACAGAGAATGCGGATCTGGCGCTTGAAAAAACATCATTAGAGAACAATTACGAGTTTGAAAAAGTTGAACTTGCAAATATATACAAAGACAGAGGACTCGAACCTGACCTGGCAAAGCAAGTTGCTGAACAACTAATGGCTCATGACGCTCTTGGGGCGCATGCCAGAGATGAAATAGGCATTTCAGAGAGTGTCAGTGCGCAGCCTGTTCAAGCTGCATTTTCTTCGGCTGGCACTTTCACAATTGGTGCGGCACTTCCATTAATTGTAGCGTGGGCTATACCAGGTCCTCAACTAATACCTCTGGTCGCAGTTTCATCACTTGTCTTTCTTGCGCTTCTCGGGGGGCTTGCTGCGCGTACGGGTGGCGCACCAATAACCGTCGGTGCCATCAGAGTCACTTTTTGGGGCGCACTGGCAATGGGTTTAACCGCTGCAGTAGGTCGGGTATTTGGTGTGATTGCATAATGAAACGTCTATTTGTAACGCTCATGTCTTCAGATACGGCTAACAGTTGGGTCAAGTTGACGCCAAACATCGGCGCAACTCATCCGCAGCCTTATGAATGATCGCAGTTGCTGCTATTACGACCTGCACAGTGATTCCGGGAATGTCGCTTGCTGGCGTGCGCCGTTTAGGGTCCCCGATAGATGGATCCGTAAACCCCCTGCCTTGGGCGGCGGATCAGCCTGTATGTAAATGATGTTCAGCAGGACATGGGTCCGCTGCATAAAGAAAGGTTCCTTCTCCCTCTGGGAGAAGGCCAGGATGAGGGGATATAAATCAAGGAGGCATTTTGTATTATTGATCCCCTCTCCCCAACCCTCTCCCTGTGGGAGAGGGTGTTAATCGGCCGAAGAGCCGATCGATCCGGCTTTTAGCCGTAACCCGAAG
>JAQBDO010000014.1:0-9793 GCA_032124375.1 Gammaproteobacteria bacterium | reverse complement strand
CGATATAGCCACATCAATGGTGCCACTCTGTACCAGATTGACATAGGAAGCGCGATTTATCAGCGACATCACCTTGCGTGCACCCAGACGCTTTGCCAGCATGGCCGACAAAATATTGTCCTCTTCGTCATTCGTCAGCGCACAGAATACATCTGTACTTTCGATGTTCTCTTCAAGCAGCAACTCTTCATCCGCTGCATCGCCCAGCAACACTATAGTCTTGTCAAGCAACACCGATAAAACCCGCGCACGCTCGGCATCGCGCTCGATTATCTTGACCTGGCTACGCCCCTCGATTGCTGACGCAAGCCGCAGACCGATATTACCGCCGCCTGCAAGAATCACTCTCCTGACCGGCTTGTCTTTCTTACGCAACTCACCCATCACCGCACGGATATGTTTGCTCGCCGCCACAAAGAACACCTCGTCGTCTACTTCGATAACGGTATCTCCTCCCGGCGTAATCTGTTGACCCTGGCGAAATATGGATGCCACACGCGCATCAATCCCCGGCATGTGCTCTTTCAGATCCCTTAACTCATGCCCCACCAACGGCCCACCATAATAGGCACGCACGGCAACCATTTGCACTTTACCATCTGCAAAATCGAGCACCTGCAAGGCACCGGGATTTTCAATCAACCGCTGTATGTACTCTGTAACCAGCTGTTCCGGGCTAATCAACACATCAACCGGCAATGCTCCCTGGGCGAACAAACGCTGATGTTTCAGGTATTCGACCGACCGTACGCGTGCAATTTTTGTCGGGGTATGAAACAGCGTATAGGCCACCTGACAAGCGATCATGTTGGTCTCGTCACTGGCTGTGACCGCAATAATCATGTCTGCGTCATCTGCGCCCGCCTGCATCAGCGTGTCCGGATGCGAGGCATGACCGGTCACCGTACGTATATCCAGACGATCCTGCAAGTCCCGCAGAACAGCTACATCACCATCAACAACGGTAATATCGTTGGCCTCGCTGGCAAGGATGTCTGCAACCGACGCACCCACCTGACCAGCACCCAAAATTATGATCTTCATGTAAACCTGTCCTGCTCAAAAGTTATTGTGATGACTGCTACACCTGAATGCCGTTACTCGGCACCTTTCTTGTGGTCAATTCCAAGTGCGCGCAACTTTCGATAGAGATGAGTGCGCTCCATCCCCACCCGGCTGGAAAGTTTGCTGACGCTGCCGCCTACCGCCTCCAGCTGGTGTATCAAATAATTCTTCTCGAACAATTCACGCGCCTCGCGCAAGGGCAGATCATAGGGCATGGCAGCACCCTCCGGCACGCCAGCCGAAGGCAACTTGGTAACCGCCTGCTCTACCTCTACCGCCTCGATTTCCTCACCGGACCCCAGGATTAACAAGCGCTGCACCATGTTCCTTAGCTCACGTATATTGCCAGGCCACTCATAATTTCGCAGTTTGTTTTGCGCCGCAACCGAGAAATGCCGGTAGGACAAGCGTTCATGGGTTACCAGATAATCGATGTAGTAATTCAGCAGTTCTGGCACATCTTCAGCATGCACACGCAAGGCAGGAATCTGCATGGGGACCACATTCAAATGATAAAACAAATCGTCCCTGAAGCGCCCGGCAGCAACCTCTTCCTCAAGGTTACGCTGAGTGGTTGCGATAATACGCAGGTCGACTTCGACATCCCCGCTGCCGCCGAGCCGGGTAAAGGAATGCGTCTGGAAGACACTTAACAGACGCGTCTGGGTCTGCATATCCATATCGGCAATATCGCCGATACACAAGGTACCTCCATTGGCCTGCTCCAGCCGCCCATAACGCACCTTCTCGCCATCTTCCTGGCCAAACAGTTCAACAGCTGAATTCTCACCGGACATTGAACCCACAGCGATCTCGACAAAGGGGCCATTATGCCGCGCGCTCTGTTCATGGATATAACGTGCGAAGGTGCCCTTGCCTGCGCCTGCTTCACCACTGATTAGCACCCAGCTGTTATGCCGCGCAATCTTGCGTGCCTGCTCACGCATTTGCGACATAACCGGCGACTTCCCGATCGGTTCAACAATCGGCTGCGCACGCTCGCGCAAATTAACGTTTTCGCGCTGCAGGCGATCACTTTCAAATGCCCGCTCCACCGTCAGCAGCAACTTGGCCAGCGATATCGGTTTCTCAATAAAATCGTAAGCGCCCAGACGGGTCGCCTCAACAGCTGTTTCCACGGTACCGTGGCCAGACATCATGACAACCGGGCAGGGCAGATCACCGCTCTCTGACCACTCACGCAGCAAGGTAATGCCGTCCACATCGTCCATCCAGATATCAAGCAGGATCAGGTCCGGTCGGCGTGTACGCCGTGCCTTGCGGGCAGCCTCGCCACCCTCGGCAATGGTTACTGAATAGCCTTCATCTTCCAGAATATCCCGCACAAGACTGCGAATATCCGGCTCATCATCAACCACCAGGATATGCTGACCCGTCACGCTATGTGAACTCTAATAACCTGTACCTGTTCCATAAAAACCCTGTCACCTGCGTCTGCAGCAATCACATCTGCGAAGATTATAACTCACCTGCGCTTGCCGGTTACGCATATGTTAGCTCTACAATTATTCCCCTGACGGCAGAAAACGAATTCTGATCTGCGCACCACCTTCTTCACGGTTAGTGGCGCTGATCGTGCCGCCATGCTCCTCAACTATCTTTTTGACGATAGCCATACCCAGTCCACTGCCCTTCAGCTTGGTTGAAACATAGGGCTCAAAAATATTCTCCAGCACGCCCGCCTCAATACCAGGGCCATTATCAGCGACACACAATTCAACCTGGCTCACTGTTGCTTCATCAATAACACGGGTTGTAACGGTGATGCGTGAATCCTGAATATCCTTGACGGCCTCCAGCGCATTTTTCAGAAGATTATGCAGCAATTGCCGCAAGCGCCCGCTATCTCCCTCAATTCGAATATCCGCGGAGGACAGTTGCTCCAGAATCTGTGTATTCGCCTCACTGCTGCGATAAAGGTCCAGCACCTCCCGCACTAACTGATTGAGATCCATGTGTTGCAAATTGATTTGCGGAACACGGGCATACTCACTAAAGGCATTAACCATATTTTTCATCGCGTCAACCTGGTTGACAATGGTGCGTGTTGCGCGATCAAGCACTTCGGCCTCATCGGCATCCATGCGCTCCAGATAACGGCGCCTCATCCGCTCTGCGGATAATTGTATCGGGGTTAACGGATTCTTGATCTCATGCGCCAAACGGCGCGCCACCTCACCCCACGCGGCATCACGCTGTGCCTGTATCAACGCTGTAACATCATCAAATACAATTACCAGGCCACCAGCACGTTTATCTGACCCCTCCAGCACCGTGCCACGGCACATTAGCGCCTGGCGGCCGCTCTTGCCAAACAGCGAAACCTCCTCCTGCCAGGATTTATCACCTTGAGTAAAATGGCTCATAACCACATCAACGAAAGGCTTAAGAAAGACATGGTCTGCTGCCAAATCAGACAGTGCCCTGCCCAGGTAATGTTTGATATCAATATCGAGGCTCTGTTGTGCAGTGTGGTTGACGGCACGCAGCACTGCATCCGCTCCCATGCTGATTACACCTGATGAAAGATTAGCCAGCACCGCCTCAAGATAGGCATGCTGTTCTTCTATTTGCTGCTGCCCCCGGTACGCCTCTTCACGCGATGTTGCCAGGCGACGCGTCATATCATTGAAAGATCGCACCAGAAATCCCAGTTCATCTTCACTGTCAACCGCCAGACGCTTGCTGTAATCCCCTTCCGCCACGGCATGTGTGGCCGCAGCCAGATCACGTATTGGTGCCACCAGTCGGCGCGCTGAATGGAAGGCGGCCCAAATCGCGGCCAACACACTCAACACCAGCACAATCGAAAGCGTTAGCGAGTAACTGAATTTAAGCGGCGCGCGCAGATAAGCAAGCTCATTGTAGCGCGTGTATGCCGACTGCACGCCTTCTGCCAGTTCACTGAATCGTTCTGACACTTCATAAAGCGCCTGCAGTGTGTAGATCTCACTGTCCGAACGAGATGACAACACAGGAACAAGTGCGCGCACAAACAGGCCACTATCTCCAACCGGGTCAAGTCCGATGTAATGCTGACGGTTGCGCATCAGCACCAGCATTTCGCTCGGTGGCTGGTTGGGAATAATCTCCGACATGTTTGACAGGCTGGAAGCAACAATGCGGCCATCACCGCCAATCAGGGTCAATTCAGCGGCCCCACTTCTGACGCGTTGATCGTAAAGCGTTAATGGCAAGGTCGCTGCTGGAGCAGCAGAAAGGTCTTCGGCCATCTGGATAGTCACATTCAGCACATCATGCAGCTTCACATCCAGCGCAGCCCTGCTGAGATCAAGAGCATCGTCCAGCCCCTGTTCAATACGCACATCAAACCAGCTATCGATGCCGCGGTGCAGGAATTGCAGTGAAAAGTAATACACCACCGAAACCGGCACTATCGCAAGCACCACGAACATGATAACCAGCCGACTGGTCAGGCGTGCACCGGCAGCGTTCATACGTTGCTGCCGAATCAAGGTATAGATATTGGCAACTACAAGTGCCCCGAGCAACACCAGGCTGGCACCATTTATGATCAGCAGTACCGAGTACATCTGACCAAAACGTTCCGAGTTGTGGGTCGCATCACTGAGGAAATACAGTGATACTAGCAACAGTACAAAAAATACCAGCATCGGCAGAACGCCGAAGCTGGTACGTTTTAACGCACCAGCGGCCATGAATACCACTTGCTCACCATATACCATGCAGAGGACACATAGGCGATCAGCCGTACCGGTGTCGGCAACGATTCGATATCCAGGCTGCCACGCAAGCGTATCTCGTAATTCAAATCCGGATCCAGTGTCTGGTCCGCCAACTTCAGATTTTCAATGACTCCTGCCGCCCGCAATGCATCTTCCAGACGCCGGTAATTACCCTGGGTACCAGCAGCAATATTTTTTACCAGGTAACTATTGCTGAGTGCGTGATACTGGAGCTGATGATACTGGCTCAGTTCAATATCGACGCTATCCCATAACCAGGTATGGGTCTTGACTACCTGCACCTGGAACTCGAATACCAGCGGCACCCCGTTATTCAGAGCCTCTTCGGCTCCGGAACTCAATCTAATGTCGAACTGTGCACCCATATAATCACTGCCATTGGTGCGCCAGGTATGCGCATCTTCGAGCTGAAAGACTCCCGGATTACCGGCTGAGGCGGGTAGCGGGAAACAGCAGGCAAGCACCAGCAACAGCACGGCCGCCAAATACCGCATCGGCCCGGTCCCGGAAACGTCGGGCACCTGCCCGGTCAATTGAGTCTGGTTAAGCATGCAAAATAAAATCCATCCATTTCATTTTCGCCCGGGAATATCTGCCTGCCATGCTGACACTCCCGCCCCCAAACAGCATCTATTTTCAGTTCCGCTGCATCTTCCTGTGTCTCCAGGAAAGCTGCAATCTGCTGGCTGTTTTCGACCGCCAGCACCGAACAGGTACAGTACAAAAGCATACCGCCAGAAGACAGCAAGGGCCACAGTGCCTGTAGCAACCGTGCCTGTGCCGACACCAGCTTCGTGATATCCCCCGGCTTGTGCAACAGCTTGATGTCAGGATGCCGCCGAATCACACCGCTTGCGGAGCACGGCACATCCAGCAAAATGCGATCGTAACTCTCCCCGCCCCACCATGCTGACGGCACACCTGCATCACCCGCTATCAGGCAGGCATACAATGACAACCTGGACAGATTCTCTTCGATACGCATCAGGCGGCGCGGCTCAATATCAACCGCCGTAACCATCGCCAGATCAGGCTGTGATTCCAGTATGTGCGCAGTTTTACCGCCCGGGGCGGCACAGGCATCCAGCACCCGTTGTCCCGGATGCAAATCAAGCAACCCCGCAGCCAGCTGCGCCGCGCCATCCTGCACTGACACATAGCCTTCAGAAAATCCCGGCAGGACATCCACCTGCACCGGCTTGTCCAGCTTCACTCCGCAGCTGGTATATTCCAGTAAATTCGCCTCCAGCGACTGGCCTGCCAGTGTTCCCAGGTACTCGGCACGCGTTATTCGTTGCCGGTTAACACGCAAACTGAAAGGTGGCCTTGCGTTGTTCGCCGTCAGTATCTGTTCCCAGTCATTTGGCCAGTCGAACTGCAACTGCTCTATCAACCAGGCGGGATGCGCATATCCACTGACAAATTCAGCTGCCATACTGGCCTCAAGTTCGGCCACCTGACGCTGGTAATTACGCAGCACACCATTGACCAGCCCGCTCGCCCATTGCTTGTTCAGCGCATGTGTGGCCTGCACCGTTTCATTGACAGCCACCCGTTGCGGCATGGCCAGTTGATCCAGCTGGTACAGACCAACCAGCAAGACGCAGCGGACATCTGCATCACGTTGCTTAAGCGGCTTTATAAGCAGCCTTTTTAATAACGCGTCCAGCCGGTAATACCAACGCAATGTCCCGTAACACAGCTCTTGCAACAGCGCCCGCTGGCGCGGATCTGCATGTTGTTGCACTGCGGCTGGTAATACATCAGACAACGAACGGCCGTCTGAAACGACCTGTACAAGCACACGGGCAGCACAGGCACGCACATCCGTTTTCATAAAAGTTTCATACCAGTGCCACGGGGGAACAGTTACTCGCCACCAAGATGCACACCCTCCATTGCATGCGCATTGATAAACTCAGCGGCAGTGAGCACGCGCCCTCCAGGCAACTGCAATTCTAGTAAAGACAAGCTGCCTTCACCGCACGCAACTTCAATTCCTGACTTGCTGGCTGACAAAACGGTACCCGGCAAAGCAGTTGCCTCACCCGAAGCGGCGCGGGCATCCCAAATACGCAACTGACGGTCAGCGTAGCGGGTTTCAGCAACAGGCCACGCATTAAACGCCCGAATGCGCCGCAAAATCTCAACAGCAGGGGTATTCCAGTCGATGAGCGCCTCGGATTTTTTCAGCTTGCCTGCATAACAGACCATCATCTCATCCTGCAGCCTGGGCCCAAGATTGCCATGCTCCAGTGCCACGATATTATCTGCCAGCAGCCGAGCACCCAGTAGCGCCAATCTGTCGTGCAGGCTGCTGCCGGTGTCCTCTGTGTCTATGGGACATGTGGCACTCGCAAGTACCGGGCCACTATCCAGGCCGACCTCCATCTGCATCAGGCAAACACCGGTCCCGGTATCACCGGCCAGGATAGCACGCTGAATTGGCGCCGCACCGCGCCAGCGCGGCAGCAATGAGGCATGCACGTTGACACAACCCAGACGAGGCGTAGCCAATACCGCCGGCGGCAGTATCAGGCCATAGGCAATAACCACCATTAAATCAGGTGCCAGGGCAGCGAGTTCCAGCTGCGCTGCCGCCGGTTTTAAGGAATCGGGCTGGTAGACGGGTATTTTATGCTGCGTAGCCAGCTGCTTTACGGGACTGGCGGTGGTTTTTCGACCACGCCCGGCCGGCCGATCAGGCTGGGTATATACCGCGATGACCTTGTGCGGGCCTTCCAGCAACAGCTGTAACGCCGGCACAGAAAAGGCCGGCGTCCCTGCAAATACTATCTTCATGGAATTGCCTGTTAATCCAGGACGTTCGGATACAAACAGGGTCAGATGACCCGCGCATCATGCGCTGCAGCGGGCTCCGACACTGACTGACGCTGATCTTTCTCGAGCTTTTTCCTGATCCTCGTGCGTTTTAGCTGCGACAGATAATCCACAAAAAGCTTGCCATCCAGGTGGTCAATTTCATGCTGGATACACACGGCCAGCAAGTCGTTTGCCTCCATTTCAAAGGGTTCACCGTCCAAACCCAGCGCTCGGATGCGCACCTGATCAGCACGCTGAACCGTTTCATAGACGCCGGGAACCGAGAGGCAACCCTCCTCCATCTCCTCTACGCCATGCAATTCGAGAATTTCAGGATTAATCAGGTGTAAAGGCTGGCTCTTATCTTCCGATACATCAAGGACAATGATCCGTTTGTCGACGTTGACCTGGGTAGCAGCCAGTCCGATGCCGGGCGCTGCATACATGGTCTCAAGCATGTCATCCGCAAATTTCCGGATGGCGTCATCCACCTGTTCAACAGGCCGGGCGATAGTGCGAAGACGCGGGTCGGGAAACTGCAGGATATTGAGGATAGCCATGTGATTGCCGTCACCATTCTGGATAAACGTATCCAATATACTCTACCACAAACGCACTTGGAGGGGCTGTGGAAATCTACAAAAGATTTTGTTCTGTGTGGGTTTTCCGCTAGACTCGCGCTGGAGCTGGAACTGCAGGAAAGCCGCAACCTGTTACCACTTATCTGACAGGCATCGATACAAACTCGACGTAAGGGAACACCTATGCCAAGCAAGAAATTTCTGGGAATAGTCTTCGCCGTTCTGTTTGCCGGTTCACTATACGCAACAGACGTTGTTCTTAATCCGGAGCACCCGGATCGCTACGTGGTCGTCAAGGGTGACACCCTTTGGGACATTTCAGCGATGTTTCTCCGAGACCCCTGGCTCTGGCCGGAGGTCTGGTACGTTAATCCGCAAATTGAAAACCCCCACCTTATCTATCCCGGCGACATCCTTACGCTCGTGTATGTCGACGGCAAACCGCAATTACGTATGTCGCGCGGCTACCCGACCGTCGACCTTTCTCCACAAATTCGTGTAGAAAGCCTTGAGAATGCCATACCAACCATCCCGCTCGATGCTATTCGTCCATTTTTGACCCGCGCCCTTGTCGTCAGCGCAGATGAACTGGATTCTGACCCCTATGTTGTCGCAAGCGCCGGTGAGCACGTCGTTACCGGTGTCAGTGATCGTGTTTATGTACGCGGTATTAAAGACAAGAATGAAACCATTTTTGACATTTATCACCCCGGTGGCCCCTACATCGACCCCGATACCGACGAATTACTTGGCTATGAAGCACTTTACGTCGGCACCGGCCCCGTTGAGCAGTTCGGAGATCCGACAACCGTGTATCTGGCCGAAACCACTCGTGAAATTCGTGTAGGCGATCGCCTGCAACCTGCTGACGAGTCGACCCCGGTTACTCATTTTCAGCCGCATGCGCCGAACACAGACCTGGAAGGGCGAATCATCTCGGTGATTGATGGTGTTACTCAAATAGGTCAATTCAATGTTGTGGCTATTGACCTGGGTACCCGAGAAGGTGTCGAAGTCGGTCATGTACTCAGAATCTTCCAGGATGGTGCCTACATTAAGGATTCAATCAGTGGCAAGCGTAATGACACCGTGAAACTGCCGGATGAAGATGCAGGCCTTATCATGGTATTTCGCACTTTCGAAAAAGTCAGCTTTGGTCTGGTGATGAAGGCCACCAGTGCTATCCATAAAAACGACTTTGTACGCACACCCTGATAACCAACACTCACACACTATCACCAGGGACGGTGAACCGATGCATACACACCCCGGACACATGCCGGTGAGAGAACGCTAGCCGCCATGGCTGGCCCACTCGCGACACTCGCAACCACAGATACCCTTTCCATCTGGCTCACCCTGTACCACGCACCAGGCGTGGGGGCAGTGGCGTTTAACCAGCTGCTGGAAAGGTGCATCAGCCCAAACGAACTGTTACAGACCGGCACAGAGCAGTTACGCAAACTGGGCCTGAAGCAGGCAAGCATTAACGCCCTGCGACATCCGAATGAGGAGGCTATCGCGCGCGACCTCGAATGGCACAGTAAGCCAGGCAACCGGATTATGTGCAGTCAG
>JAQBDO010000013.1:0-3609 GCA_032124375.1 Gammaproteobacteria bacterium | reverse complement strand
CGTTCATTCACTGAACAAAGAGCGCTCAAGGCAAACATTGAGCTTGATGAAAAACACTGGCTACTCATCGACATTATTCGTGATAAGTACCTGAGACTGGGTGCATTACCTTTGATGCATATTGTTTGTAAAGCCGCTGGTCTTGATAAGCGGGACCTCAAGCAGCAATTCGGGAGTTGTCTGAATCTGTGGAAGATTGCCGGGTTACCTGACCCGGGTGAAGAAGCCAGGGCCTATATGAATTAGCACCAGCTGTTCAGATTTGCCCCCCTAAATTGAGAGCTGAGCTATGCAGATAGGAATGATTGGGTTGGGACGCATGGGAAGTAATATGTTGCTGCGCTTGCATGCGGGCGGTCACCAATGTGTCGGCCTGGATCTGGCACAGCAAAACGTAGAACAATTACAGGCCCAGGGCGTCAGGGCGACAACCTCCCTGGATGAATTTGTGTCCTGGCTGGAGCCGCCGCGAACCGTCTGGTGCATGGTGCCGCATGGTGAGCCAACAGAGCAAACCGTGCAGGCCCTCGGTGAACGCTTCGGTGCAGGGGATATCGTCATTGATGGTGGCAACAGCTACTACAAGGACGGTGTGCGGCGCGCACAGCAATTATCAGCAGCCGGTATTCATTATGTCGACGTGGGTACCAGCGGTGGCGTCTGGGGACGCGAGCGCGGCTACTGTTTGATGATTGGCGGGCCGAGGTTAGCAGTGGATTATCTCGACCCGGTATTTCGTTGCCTGGCGCCGGGACAGGGAGAGATACCGGCTACGGAGGGGAGACCAGCCGACAGAGGCAATGCCGAGGCCGGTTACCTTCACTGCGGCCCTGCCGGTGCCGGTCACTTTGTGAAAATGATTCATAACGGTATTGAATATGGCATGATGCAGGCCTATGCGGAAGGCTTCGATATTATGAAGAATGCCGCCAGGGAATCACTGCCGGAGGACATGCGTTATGAGCTGGATCTGGGTGAAATCGCCGAGTTATGGCGGCGCGGCAGCGTGGTGAGTTCCTGGTTGCTGGATCTGTGTGCTATCTCGCTGCTGGAAGATCCGCAGTTGGGGGCGTTCACTGGTTATGTGCAGGATTCCGGAGAAGGTCGCTGGACGGTGCAGGCGGCCATTGAGGAGGCGGTGCCGGCGGAGGTATTAACCGCTGCCTTGTATGCGCGCTTTCGTTCCCGCCAGGATCATACCTTTGCCGAGAAGATGCTTTCTGCCATGCGCAGTCAATTCGGGGGCCATACAGAGACAAAGACCGGCGCGGGTGACGCGTAGATGAGCGCAACCGAAAATGCCAATCCACTCACGGTTGGCCTGTCTGAGTCAGTTTTTCCGCAACCCTGTACGCTGGTGATTTTCGGTGGTGCGGGCGATCTTTCCAGGCGAAAACTGTTGCCGGCGATTTACAACCTGGGCCTGGACGGCGTGCTGCCGGCCAATTTCGCTGTGCTCGGGTTCTCCGTTGAAGAGATGGATGATGCCGGGTACCGCGGCTTTGCGCGCCAGGGTGTCGAGCGTTTTTCACGCCAGGGGCTGGATGAAGAACACTGGCCGGATTATGAACGCCAGCTGTTTTATCAATCAGGCAGTTTTGATGATCCTGCCGCTTATGAAGCATTGAAGCAGCGCCTCGAGCAGATAGAGCCGCAGTTCGGAATTCCGGGTAACCGGATTTTTTATCTTGCCATTCCACCGCGTTTTATCGGTGTTTGCGCGCGCCACCTCAAGGCAGCAGGACTGGTGCAGGGCGAGACGTCCGATGGTCCGTTCTCGCGCATTATTGTGGAAAAGCCGATTGGCCGGGATTTGCAAAGTGCCATAGAGGTGAACGACATTCTCGGCGAATGTTTTACCGAGCAGCAGATTTATCGTATCGATCATTACCTTGGCAAGGAGACCGTACAGAATATCCTGGTGATGCGTTTTGGTAATGCGATCTTCGAGCCATTGTGGAATTCCAAGCATATAGATCATGTGCAGATAACCGTGGCAGAGGCGGAAGGTGTGGGCACTCGCGCCGGTTATTTCGAGAATGCAGGCGCGTTACGCGATATGGTGCAAAATCATATCCTGCAGTTGCTTTCCCTGGTGGCCATGGAGCCACCGTGGTCCATGGACGCCGACGTGATTCGTGATCACCGGCTGGATGTATTGCACTGCCTGCGCCCTATGAATCCGGAGAATGTCGAGTCGCACGTTGTGAGTGCCCAGTATGCACATGGTTTTTTCCAGGGTGATGCCGTGCCCGGTTACCGTCGTGAAGAAGGCGTTGCCAGCGATTCAACCACGGAAAGCTATGTGGCACTGCGCCTGTTCATTGATAACTGGCGCTGGGCCGGTGTTCCATTCTATATCCGTACGGGAAAGCGCCTGCCGAAGCGCGTCAGCGAAATTGCGGTGCAGTTCAAGGATGTGCCGAATATTCTGTTCAATTCCGACAAGGCACACCCGTTGGAACCCAATGTACTGGCGTTGCGGCTTCAGCCGGACGAGGGTTTATCCCTGCGCATCGCCACCAAGTTGCCTGGTTCACGGGTAAAGATCTATCCCGTGAAAATGGATTTTCGCTATGGCAATACGTTTGGCGACCAGTCACCCGAGGCCTATGAGCGTTTATTGCTGGATGTAATGACGGGAGACGCCACCCTGTTCATGCGGCGTGATGCGGTCGAGGCCTCCTGGCGCTGGATACAGCCCTTGCTGGATGCCTGGGATAAGGGCAAAAAACGCTGGCTGCCGGAACATCCGGCAGGTACCTGGGGGCCGGTGGAAGCCGACCGTTTAATTGAAGATGATGGGCGACGCTGGCGAGTGCTATGAGCGCGTCCTCTGCTGCCGGCATGACTGCATCCGCGACACGGGTCAATGTGGCCGACATCGAGTTGGCACTGAATCGGCTGTGGGAGGCATTGCATGGCGAAGGCCCGGCCGAACACGGGGTGACGCGTGCCTGCATGTCCAATGTCATTATCGCCTGTGAAACGGAAGAGCAGGCGCGCGATGTGCGTGAGCTCATTCCAGGCTTGGTGGAGCGGCACCCGGCACGGGTGTTTTTACTGACCGCCTGTGCGCCGCATGCGGGTTCCATCGAGGCCGAGGTTTCGGCGCATTGCCGGCGTTCCGGGGGCAGCAAGCAACTCTGCTCCGAGCATGTGGATATCCGTTTCGATCCGGCCGTGGTAGAGCGTTTGGGATCGGTGTTGCGTCCGTTATTGATCGGTGACTTGCCGACGGCCCTTTGGTGGGCGAGTAACCAGCCGCCGCCTCTGAGTCATGGTCTGTTTGATACCCTCGCAGAGCTGGCGGACCAGGTGATTTATGACAGTGTTGGTTGGCCAAACCCGGCCGAGGGGGTGCGTGCCATGACGCGCTGGGTCATGGGGGAGGAACGGCCGGTATTCAACCTGGCCTGGCGCTACCTGAAGCCGTGGCGGCGTATCCTGGCTCAGGTGCTGGATCCAAGGGTGGCGCCGGGTGCGTTACAGAATATCGACTCGATTCGCATTGAGCACGGACCCCATGCCCTGCCCATGGCGTGGTTGTTGATTGGCTGGCTGGCGGCCCGCCTGCAATGGAAGCCGCGAAAAGGGGAACTGCAATCC
>JAQBDO010000012.1:0-3921 GCA_032124375.1 Gammaproteobacteria bacterium | reverse complement strand
GATGGGACCGCTACCGGGAATGCCCGCCTCGTGTTGCGCTGAGCGGGACGGGAAAATCACGGGATGGTTGATAAATATTTGCAAATCAAGGTATTATGATGGTGCCGAGGAGAGGACTTGAACCTCCACCGGGTTACCCCGACTAGCACCTGAAGCTAGCGTGTCTACCAATTTCACCACCTCGGCGTGGCTTCGGGTCGGCTGTTGTCCGATCTGAGAGCCGCGAACTCTACCGCCTGATATATGACTTGTCAATTTACACGGGCAGAACGCACACTAACGGTAAACCAGTAACGTTTATAACAATACAGATCGGTCCGGCCCCTGGCCGCTGGCTGACAATGCAACACGCGGCCCCCGCCGAGTCGTGCCAATAAAACCAGAGATACAGATTTAGCTATGCAAAGAAAAAAGAGCAGAAAACCCAAAACTTCAGGTCGGCAAGATCCGCACGCCAACCGCGAAGCTACACTTTATGAACAGCCGATTGCCAGCCGTGAGCTGATCCTTGAGGTCATTGCCGAGGCCGACCGGCCGATTAATCGAGCCGACGTGGAAGCGTTACTCGATATCCACGACGAGGCGGGTGTGGAGGCGTTGCGGCGCCGTCTGAACGCCATGCTGAGGGATGGCCAGCTGGTGCGTAACCGGCGCGATTGTTATGCACTGGCCGACAAGTTTGACCTGGTACAAGGACGGGTAATCGGTCACCAGGATGGTTTCGGCTTCCTGGTGACGGACGATGAAGGCGATGACGTGTTCCTGTCGGCACGCCAGATGCGCGCCTTGTTTCACGGTGACCGGGTCATGGCCAGGATCACCGGGCTGGATCGCCGTGGACGCCGTGAGGGCGACGTGGTCGAGGTGCTGAAGCGCAATACCCGCAGCGTGGTCGGGCGTTTCTACAGCGAAAACGGGGTGAGTTTCGTTACCCCGGACAACAAGCGTTTGCCCAATGATATTGCGGTACCTGTCGGGGAATCGAAAGATGCCCGCCATGGACAGATCGTTTCAGTTGAAATTATCCAGCAGCCGGCGAAGCATTCACCGCCAGTGGGACACGTGGTCGAGGTGTTGGGTGATCACATGGCACCGGGCATGGAAATTGACATTGCCATTCGCAGCCATGCAGTTCCGCAGGCATGGCCACCGGAGGTTGAAAAAGAAATCAGCGGCTATGATGAGCAGGTGCCGGAGGCTGCCAAACGCGGCCGTGAAGATCTGCGCGAGCTGCCGTTGGTCACCATAGATGGTGCCGATGCCCGTGATTTCGATGATGCGGTGTACTGTGAGGCAACCTCGGGTGGCTGGCGTCTGCTGGTGGCGATTGCAGATGTCTCGCATTATGTACACCCGGAGACTGCGCTCGACGCAGAGGCCATTGAACGCGGTAATTCCGTGTATTTCCCGGAGCGCGTGATACCGATGTTGCCGGAGGTGCTGTCCAACGGTCTGTGTTCATTGAACCCGGATGTCGACCGCCTGTGCATGGTTTGCGAGATGCTCTTCAACAAAGAAGGCAAAATGGTGCGTTCGCGTTTCATGAACGGCCTGATGCGTTCGCAGGCACGGCTGACCTATGATGAAGCGGCCGCCATCATGGTTGATAACGACCCGCAAGCTCGCCAGCGCCGCGAACCATTGGTGCCGCATCTGGAAGAGCTGTATCGACTGTACAAGGTGCTGCGCAAGGCGCGTACCAGTCGCGGTGCCATTGATTTTGAAACCACCGAAACCCGTATTGTCTTTGGTGCGGATCGCAAGATAGAAAAAATTGTGCCGCTGGTGCGTAACGATGCGCACAAGGTGATCGAGGAATGCATGGTGGCGGCGAATGTGGCTGCTGCGCGTTACCTGCAACGCCACAAGATAGCGGCGCTGTATCGCGTGCATGCCACGCCGGCGGCAGACAAGGTCGCTGATCTGCAGGAATTCCTGAATGAGCTGGGGCTGGGTCTGCGCGGTGGCAGCAAGCCAACGGGGCGGGATTACTCCGCTGTACTGGGTATGGCGAAGGGGCGGCCGGATGAGCACCTCATCAATACCGTGTTGCTGCGTTCCATGCCGCGCGCCGAGTATACGCCCGACAATATCGGTCATTTCGGGCTGGCGCATGAGGACTATACCCATTTTACCTCGCCGATTCGGCGCTACCCGGATCTGCTCGTGCACCGGGCTATTCGCCATCTGCTGGCCGGCAAGAAGCCGCAGAATTTCCCCTATTCTCTGGAGAAAATGCACGAGCTCGGTGAGCATTGTTCGGCAACCGAGCGGCGCGCAGATGATGCAACGCGTGATGCGGTTGACTGGCTCAAGTGCGAGTTCATGCTGGACAGGGTCGGTGAGACCTACGCCGGCATTATTACCAGTACCACCTCTTTTGGCCTGTTTGTCGAGTTGCAGGATATTTATGTAGAAGGGCTGGTGCATGTCACGGCACTTGGTAATGATTATTATCATTTTGACCCGACGCGTCATTGGCTGATGGGCGAACGTACCAACAAGATCTTTCGTCTTGGCGACCCGATTGAGGTCAGGGTGGTGCATGTCAATCTCGATGACCGCAAGATTGATTTTGAGTTGAGTGGTGACCAGGCGGGCAAACCGACGGGCAAGCCGGCAGATAAACGGACTGGCAAGCGGCCAGTCAAGAAGACAGACAAGCAGACGGACAGGCAGGCAGGCAAGCGCTCGGGCAAAAAAGTTGCCAGGAAGACGGGCACACAGAAAAAGAAGCCAGTAAAAAAATCGACGGCCAAACCGGCTGGCAAGTCGGCGAACAAGCCAGCGGAGAAACCCAAAAAAAAGCACAGCAGGCGCTGGGGCAAGAAGAAGGCGGCGCAGAAAAAGCCCGAATGAATGCGCGCCACCTCTATCGTCAATGATACGGCGCGGACGGTAATGTCATGAAATCGGCCGAGCAGGTTTACGGACTGCATGCGGTTGCCGCGTTGCTTGCGAGTCGTCCTGCCAGTGTAAAAAAACTCATGGTCGCTGATGCAGCGGCCGACCGACAGCTGGCGCCGCTGCTGGAACAGGCGGTTGCTGCCGGCATCTCCATTCAAAAAGTTGCTCGCAGAGAACTGGATCAGTCTGTTCCCGGTGGTCGTCACCAGGGAATCGTTGCGGTTGTTCGTGAAGCGACCAGGGGTCTTAACGAGAGAGAATTACCGAATTTCCTCGCAGCGTTAACCGAGCCGGCTTTCCTGCTGGTGCTGGACGGTGTCCAGGATCCCCATAATCTGGGTGCTTGCCTGCGCACCGCCGATGCCGCCGGTGTTGACGCGGTGATCATGCCGCAAGATCGTGCCGTGGGTATTACGTCAGTGGTGCACAAGGTGGCCTGTGGTGCGGTGGAGTCTGTACCGATCTTCAGCGTGACCAACCTCGCGCGTACCCTGCGGCAGTTGCGTGATGCCGGCATCTGGATTTACGGCACCAGTGGCGAGGCCGGGCAGGGACTCTATGGCAGTGACCTGCTGGGCCCGATTGCCCTGGTGCTGGGGAGTGAAGGCAAGGGCATGCGGCGCCTCACCCGCGAGCATTGCGATCACCTGCTGGCCATTCCGATGGCGGGGCAGGTTGAAAGTCTGAATGTGTCAGTGGCGGCGGGCGTGGTGCTGTTTGAGGTGCGACGTCAGCGGAATCTGCCTTCCAGTTAAATAATAAGATAAAACAAATATTTGTAGGCGCGGCTTGTAGCCGCGAACAGGCCGGAGCACATGATCGCGGCTACAAGCCGCTCCTACAACTGCTTCATTGCATCTGTCGCTGCCCTCACGTAGAATGCGCGCTCTTCTAAAAGGCTGATAAACAGCTGAATAATTAACTCCTTGCCTGTTGCTGCGACATCAGGCGACTCATCCACAAGGAGACATTTGATGAGACACTATGAAATTGTGTTTCTGGTCCACCCTGACC
>JAQBDO010000011.1:0-2549 GCA_032124375.1 Gammaproteobacteria bacterium | reverse complement strand
GCAAATAGCCCGCTGGCGGTCGGCACTGGCGGCGGAAAATCTGTTGCCGGGTGAGCGCGTGGCCGTGCATCTGCGTAACAGCAAGGAGTGGGTGTACTTTGACCAGGCGGCGCTGGCTTGCGGTTTGGTGATTGTGCCGCTGTACACCGATGACCGGCCTGACAATATCGCTTACATAATGTCTGATTCTGCAGTGAAGGTACTGCTGGTGCAGGACGCGGCCGTCTGGGGTCGGCTGGGTCCGGCGCTTGCCGGACAGGATGATTTGCAGCGGGTATTGATCCTCAGCAGTGCCAGGGCCTCTCCGGGCGAAGTGCTGGCCGATGAGCGGGTCCGGTTTGTCTCGGACTGGCTGCCGGATAGTGCGGTTGCCGTCGAGCGGCGTGATGCTGACCCGCATGCGCTGGCCTCCATTGTGTACACCTCCGGCACCACCGGGCGCCCCAAGGGTGTCATGTTGACGCACTATAATATGTTGTCGATTGCGCATTCGGCATTGACCATGATTGATGTTTACCAGGAAGACCTGTTCCTGTCTTTCCTGCCGCTGTCACATACGCTGGAACGCACTGCCGGCTATTACCTGCCGGTGATGTCGGGTTCTGCGGTGGCCTACGCGCGTTCTGTTTTGCAACTCGCCGATGACCTGCTGAATATTCGTCCCACGGTGATGATTGCTGTGCCGCGTATTTTTGAACGGGTGTTTGCACGCATACAGGGCCAGCTGGAAAAGCAGTCCGGATTGAAGCGCGAGCTGTTTAATCTGACTACCAGCGTCGGCTGGCATCGTTTTGAATATCAGCAACACCGGGCTGCCTGGCATCCGCAGTTGCTGCTGTGGCCACTGTTAAACAAACTGGTAGCGCAGAAAGTAACGGCAAAACTGGGTGGTCGCTTGCGCCTGGCGGTTAGTGGTGGCGCGGCACTGTCAAAGTCAGTGGCAAGGATTTTTATTGGACTGGGTGTGCCGATATTGCAGGGTTACGGCTTGACCGAGACCAGCCCGGTGATCAGCGTAAATGTGCAGGATGACAATGAGCCGGGCAGTGTCGGTTTGCCGTTAAACGGGGTACAGACGCGCATCGGTGAACAGCAAGAGCTGTTGGTGAAGACGCCTGGCATGATGCAGGGCTACTGGAACAATCATGCCGCTACCAGGGATATTATTGATGCCGAAGGCTGGTTGCATACCGGGGATCAGGCGCGCATTGAAAACGGCCATGTTTATATCACCGGTCGTATCAAGGATATTCTGGTGATGTCCAATGGTGAAAAGGTTCCGCCGATGGATATGGAGCTGGCCATTAGCCTGGTGCCGGCGATTGAGCAGGTGCTGGTCATCGGGGAGGGTGAATCCTACCTGGCGGCTGTTGCTGTGCTGGCTGCGGATGAATGGCCAGCGTTGGCGAAACACCTTTCACTGGATGCGGATGCCGCAGACAGTCTGCGCAATGAGAAGCTGCATGCCGCGCTGCTTAAAAATATAAAAGTTTGTTTAAAAGACTTCCCTGGTTATGCCAAGATTCGACGCCTCATCCTGACGCTGGAACCCTGGACCGTGGATAACGGCCTGTTGACGCCGACGCTAAAGGTCAAGCGTGCCAGAGTAATGGAAAAGTTTTCCTCTGAAATCAGGGCATTGTATGCGGGTGGTTCGGTAAACCGGTAATAACGAAAGTCAGGCTGCCTGGGCAAAGCAGCAAAGTGACGATGAACAGGTTTGTACCAGTGTCGTTAGCACATGGCTGTGCGAGAGCAATCGCCCCGGTTTCTGCTGCGGTGTCGGGAACGCCACGTTCAGCCGGGGGTCGCTATGGCCGGTTAATCAGGGCTCCCTTCAGGATTACCAGCTCAGATAAGCAAATCCCTGTTCCTGCAGCAGCATAATGTCGTCGACCCCGATGGGTACGACCTTTGCGAATGGCAGCAGGTCTTTTTCTGTCCAGTGCAATGTGTTCATGGTGTTGCCGCAGGCATGAAAGGCGACGCCGTAGCTGGCGAGCGAGCTGGCGCGCTGTTGCAGTTCATCCGGAATCGGCCGCTGCGGATGTTTGCCGATGAGGTGCAGGCCCTGGGCAAACGTGCCGACGACGATTTCAATATCATCACCGTATTTGCGCAGCATCTCGCCGACGGAGAACAGCACGTGTTCAAGGTACTCCCGGTCGGCCTTGTTGCACTGATAGACAATCCGGTGTTTCGACGCATCGTCGAAATGAGATTCTGTGTGGTGAGCCTGCACCTGTCTTGCGATGACGAGCCCGCCGAGAACACCGATAGATTTTAGTGCCATTCGACGTGTGTGGTTAAAGAGTTTTCCGTTGCGCATGGTTATTCTCCAGAAGTCGGGTTTCAGTTACACTGCGGCTGGTGACAGGCCATTATTGGCGCCGTGTCGTTTTTGCTGTTTGCTAATCACAGTCTAGCGCAGCAGCCCGGCTTTTTCTTTTCGGGTCGTCTGTCTGGAGGCTTCTTATGAAAGTAACAGGTTTTACTCGATCAATTCTTTCCATGTGGGTTCCGGTGAAGTGGATTTCGGCTGTTTTTAT
>JAQBDO010000010.1:0-2695 GCA_032124375.1 Gammaproteobacteria bacterium | reverse complement strand
ATTCTGGATGCCGTCTATGGTGTAACTGCCCAGACCCGGGACGGCAAAGAAAGACTCCAGCAGCAGGCTGCCCATAAACAGCAATGGCAACAGGGACACAACGCCGGTCACAATAGGGATCAGCGCATTCCTGAGTATATGTCGGAACAGCACCAGTGATTCTGCCAGTCCCTTTGCACGGGCCGTGCGCACATAGTCCTTGCCCGCCTCTTCCAGGAAAAACGTCCGGTACCAGCGTGAACCGGCGCCGATACCGCTCAGCACGCCGATGACGACCGGCAGGATGATGAATTTAATGGCATCCAGCCCGCTGTCAAAACCCGATATGGGCACCAGGCGAAATACTTTTGCCAATAGATATTGCCCGCCAATGATGTAGAACATGGCCGAGATCGACATCAGCACCACACACAGAATAACGCCTGAGAAATCCACGTAGGTCCCCCTGAAGAATGCCATCAACAGGGCAAAGGTGATATTCACCAGCAGGCCGATGATCAACGAGGGTACTGCAATGGCGAGGCTCGGCAACATGCGCTGGCTGATATCGAAGCTGATATCCCTGCCATCATCCGAAGAACCGAAATCAAATACGAACAACTTCAGCGATTTTTCGAAAAAGATCGTATCCGTCAGCTTGTGGATGCTGTCGGCTGCTGCGTTGATCAGCAGCGGCTTGTCATAGCCATGGCTTGCCTTCCAGCTCTCGACGGCCTCGGGCGTGACACGCTTCATACCGAGATGCATGCGCGCCATGTCATCCGGAGAATTGACCACAAAGAACAGGTAGAAGGTGAGTAGATTAATGCCGATCAGGATCGGGATTGCATAGCCAAGACGACGTATAATATAGGCGAACATCAGCGTCTGCCCTGCAATGCCGACATGCCCTGCTGTCGACGATACCCGACCCAGGCGGGTATCAGCACCAGTAACAACAGCACTGCCAGTGCATACAGGGGCCAACGTACCGGCTGGTTCCATTGCCGCTGCAATGCGGCCCGTACCTGTGGTTCAATACGCCTGTATTTGAGGGCATTATTGGCCATCAGGTTGGGCTTGGAGTTTTTCAGCCAGACATGGCGCAGGGTGAATTGTTTCGGAAAATAGCCCCATACCCAGGGTGCATCACGTCGCGCCACATCCATCATTTGCCGGATAATGGCTTTTCGCTGCGGACTGTTTTTCATATCCTTCATACGGTCAAACAAGCGGTCAAATTCTTCATTGCGGTAGTTCGAGGCATTTTCACCGTTGTGTTCGACCTTGCTGTTCGGACCATAAAGCAAAAACAGGAAGTTCTCCGGATCGGGGTAGTCGGCATTCCATCCCCACTGGAATATCTGCGCCGTACCTTTCAACATTTTTTCCTGGAAACGATTGTAATCTGTCCCGCGGATGACCAGTTGCACATTCAACTTGGCAAACTGCTTCATCAACCAGTCAAGCCGCGCCTTGGCATCCGGTCCGGTTTCCGTGGTGTCAAAATATAAAACCAGAGGTTTGCCGGTTTTGATGTCACGTCCGTCAGGATAACCCGCTTCCGCCAGCAACTGTCTGGCCACTGCAGTCGACTTTCTGACAGGACCACGCTCAGTCATTTCATAGATATAGGGGTTCATGCCGTGTTCGCCGTCTTCATAGCCAAAAATACCTGGCGGGATTGCACCTTGAGCCGGTATGCCACGTCCGTTCAGAAAAATGGATATGTTTTCCTCGGTATCGATGGCAATTGAGATCGCCAGTCGTAACTTCCTGGCGGCTTCCGAGTTGCCACCAACAACCGGGTCCAGCATATTAAAACCGGTGTAGTAAATGGACGTTGAAACCGCCGTGCTTAAATCGATGCCCTGCCTGAGCATGCCATCGGTCAGTGTCACCTCGCCACCGGTACCCACATTGATGGCCTGGTCGAAACTGTCGGATGAAATACCCGAGGTGTCGTAATAGCCCTGCAGGAACTTGTTCCAGTACGGGATGGTTTCTTTCTCGAGGCTGAAGACTATCTTGTTGATGAAAGGTAACTGCTTGCCGGCATCATCCAGCAGACCGGCCTCCCGGTCGCCGGGCATGCCATCCAAAGGATAGCTTTCTCCATGAAAGTTCGGATTGACCTCCATCACCATTTGTCGATTCGGGTTGTTGACCGTCAACATATAAGGACCGGTTCCGACCGGATACCAGTCAAGTGTGATGTTGCGTTCCTGCATGCCGGGCATGGAATAAAACCGATCGGCTTCATGCGGCACGGGCGCAAAAAAAGGCATCGCCAGCCAGTAGAGCAATTGCGGGTATTTGCCATGTATCTTGATACGGTAGCGATAGCGATCTATGACCCCGGCGCCTTCAAGAGGATATTGGGACAAATCAAGATAACGGTCGGCCTCGTCTGCCGCGCGTGTTTTGAGCGCGGCATCAAGGGTCTCGGAATAGTCACCCAGACCGACAATGTATTCACTCATCAAACCCAGTATGGGTGAATGTAACTGTGGATGTGCCAGCCGTTTTATCTGGTAAACATAATCGTCTGCAGTCAGTTCACGACTGCCAGTTTCCCTGAAGTCTCCGAGCACGTGAACGGCAGACAAATCACTGGCACTCATGTGCTGATAGCGCAGCTCACCCTGCTGGTCACGGGCAAACGCAGGGTGTGGCTGATACATGATGCCGGGCTTGATGGTAATCTCGTAGACAC
>JAQBDO010000009.1:0-3261 GCA_032124375.1 Gammaproteobacteria bacterium | reverse complement strand
TGGAGCGATGTGGCCAGCTTGCCCGAGATGAAAAGCGCGGCCATTATTGGTGGCGGCAATACCGCAATCGACATCGCACGCATCCTGAAACGCAACGGTGTCGATACGCACATCGTGATTCACAGCAGCCTGCCGGATCCCGACAATCCGGCAGAAGATGACATGCGCGCCATTCCCCGGGAAATCCAGCAAGCGTTGGAGGAAGGCGTACGGATACACGACCATCATGGTGTCAAACGCCTGATCCTGCGGGGTGAAAAACTCAGCGGCATCGAAATCGTGCGCATGCGCAAGCTGCCCGATGGCAAGGGACGCCTGCACCGTGTCGCGTTTGAGGGCACGGAAAGCATTCTTCACGTTGACCAGGTCATTCCGGCGATCGGACAGGTCATCGACCCGTTCGGCATGGAAAAGCTGCTCACTGGCAGCCACTATTTCACTGTCAGTGAGCGCGGCCAACTTGTCGGCCACGACCTGCTGTTCGCAGGGGGTGATGCCATCGAGGGTAATGGTGGCACCGTCACGGAAGCCATTGGTAATGGCAGACTCGCCGCAGAGGCCATTGCGGCCGCGTTAAGGCAGGAGCAACTGCCGGCCATGACGACAGTGAAACCGATTCCTTTCGAACACCTCAACACGGAGTACTTTGAACCGGCGCTGCGCGAGGAGCAGGACATACTGCCCGTTGCGGAGCGCATCGGAGAGGCGGAAATCGAGCGTGGTCTGACCGAGCGTCAGGCGGCCCATGAAGCCAGGCGTTGCTTTGCATGCGGCAGTTGCCTGCGCTGCGACAACTGCTGGACACTCTGCCCGGACAGTGCCGTGCTGAAAACCCAGATCCCTGCCAGTGACGGCTCCTTCTATGTATTCGACTACGACTACTGCAAGGGCTGTGGTCTGTGCGCCATTGAGTGCCCGACCGGATACATCGCTATTACTGCTGAATAAGGCGCTCCTGCAACAAATAATGAGACCTGCAGGAGCGGCTTTTAGACGCGATTCGCGCCTGCAAGGCGCTCCTGCACCAGAATAATCTCACCTGCAGGAGCGGATCGCATCCGCGATTTCCGCAGTCAGACTACTCACACCTCGTAGGTTGTTGAGGCGACCTTGCCGCCATGTCCGGTCCAGTCGGTGTGAAAGAATTCACCGCGTGGTTTATCCACCCTTTCGTAGGTATGCGCACCAAAGTAGTCACGCTGCGCCTGCAGCAGGTTGGCGGGCGGGCGCGCGCTGCGGTAGCCATCGTAGTATGACAGGGCCGAGGCAATGGCCGGAATCGGGATGCCGTTCTCCACCGCCAGTACCACCGCTTTGCGCCAGTCGGCCTCGGCGGCCTTCAGGGCATCGATAAAAAATCCATCCTGTGCCAGGTTTTCCAGTTGCGGGTTGTTTGCATAGGCCTCACGGATATTGCCCAGGAAGGTGCTGCGAATAATACAACCGCCACGCCACATGAGGGCAATGGCACCGTAGTCGAGTTCCCAGCCCTGCTCACTGGCCGCCTCGCGCAGCAGCATGAAGCCCTGCGCATAGGAGATGATCTTCGCGGCATAGAGTGCATCATGGATGGCCTTGATGTTGCCGGCCTCACCGCCAGCGGGCGTTAGCCGCGGGCGCGATCCAAACAAGCTCGCGGCACGCACGCGTTCTTCCTTCAGGGATGACAGCACCCGTGCAAATACGGCTTCACCGATGAGCGTCAGTGGTACACCCATGTCCAGCGCACTGATGCCGGTCCACTTGCCGGTGCCTTTCTGGCCAGCGGTATCGAGTATTTTTTCCACCAGCGGCTCGCCATCCTCATCCTTCATGGCGAGGATATCGGCGGTAATCTCGATCAGGTAGGAATCGAGCACACCGGTGTTCCACTGGCTGAATACCGTGTGCATCCGCTCGCAGCTCATCGCCAGCGCATTGCCCATCAGGGCATAGGCCTCGCAGATCAGTTGCATGTCACCGTACTCAATGCCGTTATGCACCATCTTCACGAAGTGGCCGGCGCCGTCGGGCCCGACCCACTGGCAGCAGGGTTCACCGTCCACTTTTGCAGCAATGGACTGAAAGATATCCTTCACCAGCGGCCAGGCCTCCGGAGCGCCGCCCGGCATGATCGATGGCCCGTGACGCGCACCCTCCTCACCACCGGAGATACCGGTGCCAATGAAGCGCAGGCCCTGCTCCCGAAGGTAAGCCGTGCGTCGCGTGGAATCCGGATAATGGGAATTACCGCCATCGATGATGACATCGCCCGCCTCGAGCAGCGGCACCAGCATTTCGATGAAACGATCAACCACCTCACCCGCCTTGACCATCAGCATGACCTTGCGCGGCCTGTCCAGGGCAGCCACCAGTGCTTCCAGACTGTGGGTACCGATGATGTTTGTGCCTTGTGCCGGCCCGTTGATGAAATCATCCACCTTGCTGGTGGTGCGGTTGAACACCGCCACGCGGTAACCGTGGTCGGCCATATTCAGCACGAGGTTCTGTCCCATGACGGCCAGCCCGATCAGACCAATATCTGCTTTATCCATAATTCCAGTTACCCGGTAAGTTTATTGCCGTACAGGGAATCCGACCCCCGCCACTTGTTGGTGACCGTGAAGGTTAAACCAGCGCCAACCTGAAATCTAATACCATTGCCTTGAGTGACTGACACATTATTTACCCAACCAGGCAGAATCTGGCACAGGTCTTGTAGTGTGTCAGTGAAACATACGTTTTGCCGGCCAGGAGCCATGATTATGCACTCTATCAGGACATCACGATCAATCATGGTGCACACCGCCGGCTTGTTCATACGAGACCACCGTCAAGCAGGGCGGCTAGTTGATGTAGATCAAATAAACCGTTCAATTCACTGTTTCTAACAGAAATCTAACATTTCCAAGCATTACACTTGCACGCACACAGGGTACACTCATTGCCCCATGCAAAGCACCACGAACATACCACTACAGTTTCTCAACCTCTGGTTGACATTGATGCTTATCTGGCTAATAGCCAATGGCACGCTGGCGCCGGACACGGTCATCGCCGGCGCCGTGATCTCGGCGGTCATTGCGCTGGTGTTCGCGGCGTTTTCGCAAGTGTACAGCGTCATCCGCTGGTCACCGAAAGTCATCTTCTATTACTTCATGTTCCTGGGCGTGTTTTTCATCGAACTGGTAAAGGCCAATCTGAATGTCATGCGGCTGGTGTTCTCGCCGCGCATCGATATCCACCCGGGCATTGTCGAGATCAAGACCGGGCTGCAGTCAC
>JAQBDO010000008.1:0-9197 GCA_032124375.1 Gammaproteobacteria bacterium | reverse complement strand
GCCGGTTCGAATCCGACCCTAGCCTCCATTTTCAAACCGATCACCTCCCCAGGGGCCAAACAGTCCCGGGGCAGGGCGGTACAATAAAAATCCCCCCGACTGCCCGGGTGGCGAAATTGGTAGACGCAAGGGACTTAAAATCCCTCGGCAGCGATGCCATGCCGGTTCGATTCCGGCCCCGGGCACCATTTTTCTGTTCTACCCACTCATGATGCGCGGCCAGCGGTCGTGTACGGCTTCTGCCAGTTCCGGTTCAATAGTGACTACATAAATCCGGCGTTCGTGCTGGTGGCGCGCGATCAGTCCCTGTATCCACTGTCCTCCGGTCAGATCAAACCAGTGGCTGTGACCTTCCAGATCTTTTTCCATGAAACTTTTTACCGGTATTTTCACCGGTACGGGAAACCAGCGATCCCAGCGTCCGGCGTAGATGCTGTCCAGCCGTGCCCAGCCGCCAAGGGGGAGTGTGCCGGCCTGCTCGCGGCGGCGTCCCCACGCGAGTGTTTTGATGTCGTCACCACGGGTTTTAACGGGTAACAGGGCCTTCGGGTTCGGGAAATAGACCCGGGTGTCCTGATTGTTTATGGTGTAGTAGACGCCGCCGCACATGGGGTTTTCAGATCGTCTGTCGATGTCCAAAGGGCTTCCATGCCGGTGCGATGACATTGGGCATGCTGGAGCGGTTAAGCAGTCGTGCCGGTGCGAGAGCAAGTTCGCCATAGCGCCGGTTAACGGCGTCCATGGCGGCATTTACTTCATCCCGGGTGTTGTCCGGGGCGTTAAATAGTTCGAACTGGCTGTTGGTGTCGGTCGGATCCAGTGCCGTGACCTGAACCTGGTGTACGCCTTGTCCGTGCCACGTCCTGTTAACAACGTGCCTGCACAGTGACATGATCTGCTGGCCATCATTCGTGGGTAGGGCAGATTGCAGTTTCCCGCCCAGCCAGCCTTCACGGGTGCGCAGGCCGATGGAAAAACTTTGTGCCTGTAACTGGTGACGCCGCAGCCGTGTGCCGACTTTTGTACTCATATGCATCAGATAGGTCAGCAGTGTCTCGATATCACGGGTGTTGGGTGGCACGACCTTGCCATGGCCGACAGACTTTGGAGCAGGGACATCCTGCTGCAAGGCCGCAGGATCCTGTCCCTGGCACATGTACCAGATACGCCGTCCCGGATTGCCATACCGCCTGGCCAGCACGCTGATGGGCAGTTTTTTTATGTCCCCGCAGGTCCGTACGCCGTATGTGGCGAGAAAACCGCCGATACCTTCTGCGATGCCGCATAGTTCGGTGACAGGTACTTCGCGCAACCATGCTGCCGCTTCCCATGGAGGGATAATTGTCAGGCCGTTCGGCTTGTTTAGCTTGGCGGCAAACTTGGCGGTGGTTTTGTCACCGCTGACGCCAATGGAACAGAGAATGCCCGAGGCGTCGAATACTTTCTGTTTCGCCAGTTGGGCTATTTGTACAGGTGTACCCAGCAGGCGCTGACAGCGTGTGATATCAAGAAAGGCCTCATCGACGGAAAATATTTCGATGTCCGGTGTTATATCCTGCAGCGCTTCCATGATGGCGGTTGATGTCGCGGCATACCGCTCAGGGTGGGCCGGGCACTGAATAAGTTCCGGGCATAGTTGACGGGCCTGTTTCAGGCGCATGCCGGTTTTGACCCCGTAGGCGCGTGCCTCGTATGAACAGGTGATAATGCATGTGCCCTGTCTGCCGTTGGTGATGGCTACCGGACGCCCGCGCCACTCGGGGCGATCGCGTTGTTCGATAGAGGCAAAAAAGGCGTTCATGTCTACCAGTGCAATGGCGCGGGGCCAGGGATTGTAAAAATGGTTTGTGATTTCTGTGTGACCCATGAACATTAGACTGTTTTGCCTGACAGCGGGAGGCGTAAATACTGTAATTATATACAGTACATGAGGGCGAGTTGTTATTTTTATTTGCATATTTATATCAGCAGGTTGAGTGATCTTCTTCAAGAATCTGGTGTATGCTCCTGGCTACGATTCTTATGCTAGAGAGAAAAATGTTAAACCTGTCAGATAATAAGTTCCTCACAGAGGCTAGAAAGAATGTTGAGTTAGAGCAGGCTGGGATGCGCTTGTTGTTGGTTGCAAGTGGTGTTGTTTATACAGTCTTCCTGGCTTTTATGGGTCGCTTAAATGGTGGCTTGTATCATCCAGTTATAACTATTGGGTGCACTTATGTCGTTTTTTCTCTGCTAATTATCAGTCGTACATATATCCATCCTAGAGGTGTACGTTGGAGACATAGTGTTTTTATGGCATGTGATATTGCGCTTGTCTGCGTTCTGTTATACCTGTTAGGGGAGTATGGTGTTCCTTTCTTCGCAGTGTATCTATGGTTGACTGTTGGGAATGGGTTTAGATATGGTTATAGGGAGCTTATTCTTTGCGCCAGCTTGTCAATAGCTGGATTTCTTGTGGTGATAAAGATAACTCCATTCTGGGGTGGGGAATTACTATTCTCCGCGACAGGAATTATTCTTCTGACAGTCATTCCTATGTATGTATCTATAATGTTAAAAAGACTACAGATAGAAAAAGAGAAGGTAGATTATGCAAACAAAGAAAAATCAAGATTCCTGGCAAATGTCAGCCACGAAATCAGAACGCCATTGAATGCAGTGATAGGTTTCAGTGATTTGCTGGGGAAAACAACCGATAAGGCAAGGCAGGCGCGAATAGCAAAAAATATAAAAGCCGCATCCGGGAGCCTCATGGCCTTGATAGAAGGTGTGCTGGATTTCTCAAGGATTGAGTCGGGAAATGTGCTTATAAAAGTAGAAGAATTTAACTTGTATGCGCTGGTTCATTCCGTGGGCAGCATGTTTTCCATGCAGGAGAAGCAGGATAAAGTCAGATATATAACGGATATGGATGTGAGTCTGCCGCGCAGCATTCAGGGGGATAAAGATCGTTTGCAACAAATACTGGTGAATCTGGTAGGCAATGCGGTCAAATTTACATCTGCAGGTGAAATCAGGGTAACAGTGAGCAGGGTTGATGCCGGGGAAAAGCCTGAGCAGATTCTGTTTGAAGTGACCGACACGGGTATTGGTATTTCTGAAGAATTGCAGTCCCGTATTTTTGAAAGATTCAGGCAGGCTGATGACTCTGTGCAACGACAATATGGCGGCACTGGTCTGGGCACGGCCATAGCGAAGCACCTTGTGGAGCTCATGGGTGGTGTTATTGGTGTCGACAGCGAGGAGCACAAGGGCAGCCGGTTCTGGTTTCAGCTACCACTTAACGGTAGCGTCAGGGAGGCAAGCGCCGCGCCAGCTGTGGAAATCAGACGACCTGCATGCTGTTTTATTACCAGGGATACGGCGCAGGCAGGCCCGTTTTCCAGTGCGTCCGGTTCGCAGTTAAACGACAGGGAAGCCCTGGTTTTTAAGGACTGGGGTGCGCTCAAGAGATCCAGTGTCAAACCCGGGGAGTGTTGCGTCGTTGTTGACTGTCAGGGGATGGCAGAGCATGAGCTGGTGGATGTTGCCAGAGATGCCCGTAAAGCAGGTGCTTGTCTGGTTGCTTTTGACAAGGAGAATCAACGGCGTGATCAGTACTTGCGTACAGGCTTTCATGTAGCGATACAGTCATTTGACTATATCGATAATGTGCTTTTATATGCGGCCGAAATGCTTGATTCATGCGCGTATACAGCACAGAGCGTGGATATCTCCCGCTATCAAAAAAATGGTAACGGACTAAGGGTGCTGGTAGCCGATGACTGCAAGCTGAATCGTCACGTGATGAAGGCGATGCTGGACGAGTTTGGTGTTGTGTCTGACTTTGCGTCATCCGGAGCCATGACACTGGAGAAATTGCAGGCAGACACGTACGACCTGCTGGTGCTTGATGTCCAGATGCCGGGTATGTCCGGGTTTGATGTGATCGAGACATACCAGGCAGCGAACATCAGCAAGAACCTTATTCCCATCATGGTCGTGACCGGCGATGCAACGGCTGAAGTACAGGATGAGTGTAACCGGCTGGGCGTAGCCCGATTTTTGCTGAAGCCGGTCGATCAGGACATGCTGCGAAATGCCCTGGCTAGCCTGATGATGCCTGTTGAGGAGCAATATAGTCCCGGTATTGCTTGATACGTGCCTGCAGGTTCGTAGAATAGGGCTTCTTTTTTAATCGGCCCGATAAGCTCATGAGTATAAAAACACGTTTCGCGCCCAGCCCGACAGGAGACCTGCATGTCGGTGGCGCACGGACTGCCCTGTTTTCCTGGTTGCATGCCCGTAAACATGGGGGGAAATATGTATTGCGCATTGAGGATACTGATCTGCAGCGCTCTACAGCGGAGTCAATTAATGCCATCCTGGAAGCGATGACGTGGCTGGGACTTGAATACGATGAGGGCCCGTTCTACCAGACGCAACGCTTTGACCGTTATAACGAGGTGATTGACGAGTTGCTGGATAAAAAACTCGCCTACCGCTGCAATTGCTCAAGGGAACGTCTGGAGACGTTGCGCGAAGGTCAGATGGCGCGCAAGGAGAAACCCCGCTATGACGGGCATTGCCGGGGGTTATCGATTGACGCTGCCGAGCCGCATGTTATTCGCTTCCGTAATCCGGAAGAAGGCGCCGTTGTTGTCGATGATCAGGTGCGCGGCAAGATCCTCTTCCAGAATAATGAACTTGATGATCTGATCATTCGACGCACCGATGGTTCGCCAACCTATAACCTCACGGTGGTCGTTGATGACCTGGACATGGAAATTACCGATGTGATTCGTGGTGATGATCATGTGAATAATACCCCGCGCCAGATCAATATTCTGAAAGCGCTTGGCAAAGAGCCGCCGCGCTATGCGCATGTACCGATGATCCTGGGTGATGACGGTTCACGTCTGTCCAAGCGTCACGGTGCTGTCAGTGTTATGGAATACCGTAATCAGGGGATTTTGCCGGAGGCGCTGCTGAATTATCTGGTGCGGCTGGGCTGGTCACATGGTGATGAAGAGCTGTTCACGCTGGATCAGATGGTCGAGCTGTTTGATATCAAGGATGTCAACAAGGCGGCATCGGCTTTTAACACCGAAAAGCTGCTCTGGATCAATCAGCACTATATAAAGCAGTCTGACCCTGCAAGGATTGCCCGTCTGCTGAGCCCGCATATGGGTGAACTGGGGATTGATCCGGCAGCGGGACCTGATCTTGTTGACGTAGCCAGTCAACAACTGGAGCGTGCCAAGACGCTGGTCGAGATGGCTGAAATCAGTGCTTTCTTTTATCGTGATTTTGACGAGTTTGAACAGCAGGCCGCAAAGAAACATTTGAAGCAATCTGCACTGGAGCCATTGCAGCAGCTGCGAGAGCGGCTTGCCATGCTGGAAGACTGGCAGGGTGCCGCGCTGCACCAGGTGGTTATCGATGTGTCTGAGGCGCTGGATCTGAATATGGGCAAGGTGGCGCAGCCGCTGCGTGTGGCCGTTGCCGGCAGAGCAGCATCGCCGGGTATTGATGTGACGCTTGAACTGGTGGGTCGCGAGGCCTGCCTGCGCCGTATCGACAAGGCGCTTGCCTACATTAACAAACGAGTGGAAGAAAACGGATCATGAGTGATGATGAATCAGTAGTCGCGAGTAACTTTGTTCGCCAGCTCATTGATAGTGACCTGAAGAATGGCAAGAATGACGGCAGGGTGGTCACGCGCTTTCCGCCGGAGCCAAACGGCTATTTGCATATAGGGCACGCAAAATCGATTTGCCTTAATTTTGGTATTGCCGAGGATTACCAGGGTAGCTGCAACCTGCGTTTTGATGATACCAATCCGCACAAGGAAAACATCGAGTATATCGAGTCAATCAAGCAGGACGTACGCTGGCTCGGCTATGACTGGGGAGACCGTTTGCACTATGCATCGGACTATTTCGAAAATTTGTATGACTATGCCATTGAGTTAATCCAGGCGGGCAAGGCCTATGTGTGTGATCTGACTGCTGATGCGACGCGCGAATACCGTGGCACCCTCACCGAACCCGGCAAGCCAAGCCCGTATCGTGACCGCAGTGCGGATGAGAATCTGGATTTGCTGCAACGTATGCGTGCCGGTGAGTTTGAAGATGGCGCGAGAGTCTTGCGTGCGAAGATCGATATGGCTTCACCCAATATGAACATGCGTGATCCAACTCTGTATCGCATTCGCCACGGCGTGATACACCATCAGACCGGAGCGGCCTGGTGTATTTATCCCATGTACGACTTTACCCACCCGATATCAGACGCACTGGAAAATATCACACATTCTATATGTACCCTGGAATTTGCAGATCACCGCCCGTTGTATGACTGGGTGCTGGATAATGTCTCTGTTCCCTGTCATCCACAACAAATCGAGTTCTCGCGGCTGAATCTGGAGTACACGGTGATGAGCAAACGCAAGCTCACTACACTGGTTGACGAGGGGCTCGTCGAGGGTTGGGATGATCCGCGCATGCCGACTATTGCCGGCCTTCGTCGGCGTGGCTTTACACCGGGCTCCATCCGTGATTTCTGTAGCCGTATCGGAGTCAGCAAGTCTGAAAACACGGTGCAAATGGGCATGCTGGAAAGTTGTATTCGTGAAGACCTTAATGTTAATTCGCCACGACGTATGGCTGTTATTCATCCCTTGAAAGTGGTGATCACGGATTACCCCGATGACCAGGTTGAGCAATTGGAAGTCGCGAACCACCCTCAGGATGAGTCAATGGGTACGCGTACAATCCCGTTTACGGCTGAGCTCTATATAGACAGGAATGATTTTCTGGAAACGGCATCCAGGAAATTCAAACGTCTGGTCGCCGGCGGTGAAGTGCGCTTGCGTAATGCCTATGTCATACGCTGTGATGAAGTGATCAAGGATGATAAGGGCGAGATCATTGAGCTGCATTGCAGTCACGATGCGGCTACCCTGGGTGCCAACCCGGAGGGTCGCAAGGTCAAGGGTGTCATTCACTGGGTATCGGCTGAATATGGTCTTGAGGCAGAAGTTCGCTTGTATGATCGATTATTTAGTCATCCTGCCCCTGATACCTCAAAAGGTGACAAGGATTACCGGGAATACCTGAACCCGGATTCGCTGCGTACTATCACACAGAGCATCGTTGAACCGATCCTGGCAGAGGCAAAACCGGGTGAGCGTTTCCAGTTTGAGCGGGAAGGTTACTTCTGCCTGGACTCGCAGCAGCAGCAAGGTTCGCCCATGATCTTTAACCGTACCGTGACATTGCGTGATTCCTGGGCAAAGATTGAGGAGTAGCAAAAAACGTAGGACAGGCGTATTTTTCGGTTATTCATATGCTTGATTCCGGATGACGCGATATTTGGCTGTTGCCTTGACAGCAGGGGGCTGCTGACGTAAATTGCGCGTTGCATTTTGGGGGCCATAGCTCAGCTGGGAGAGCACTTGCATGGCATGCAAGGGGTCGGCGGTTCGATCCCGCCTGGCTCCACCATAGTACCGTGGGCTGAGATATCAGCCCACGTTTAATGTTTCTAGTCCCCATCGTCTAGACGGCCTAGGACACCGGGTTTTCATCCCGGCAACAGGGGTTCGAATCCCCTTGGGGACGCCACATTATCTTCTAAGTGGCTGTAATATAGAGTAATAAAAAAGCAGGATTTCGGAAAAAATGCTTGGTCTTGTAAGATGCTGAATTAGCCTGAATAAAATCCGGGGTTCGCATCCCCCTCCTGACGCCACACTATTCCCCGGTTTGAGATCATTTCTTTAGCCATGCTCTGGTGAGAGCTTCCAGCGTGCGCTCCTGAAGTTTGAAATTGCCACGTTTGCTTTCCCAGTTTGCTACTGTCTGTGGGCTCACCCCGAGCAGGTCCGAAAATTGGGAACGCGTCATTTTGTATTGTTTGCGCAGCCGGGTAACTGCAGCGCCGCTCGGAGTAAATACCCTTTTTCCTGGTGGTGTTTTGGTATTGCTGGTTTCGGACTTCCTGCGTCCTGCCGCTGCATCTTTTTTCGAGGTTGATTCCCTGTTACTTGATCGGCGTGCGGTTTTCCGCGGTGGTGTTTTTCTCTTCTTTGCTGCCGGCGGCGTTGTGTCCTCGATATCAATACCGAATATATTCGAGAGATCCTGGGTCGCAAGCCGACGCCGTTTCCCCTCTCCAGTGGTCGCTACCTGCATGTCCAGATCCGCCGAGATGAGTTCTTCATGATCGACTTTGCGCAGCACGAAGAGCAGTTCCGGTTTTTTATCCAGGCGGGCGGCAATACCGTACAGCACGGCGGCCACATGCTTGCACATGTAGGCCCAGTCGGGACAGTCGCAGTGGAGCTTGATATCCCCGGGTTGAGGAAACAGTCCCTTGGCGGGGTCGGTCACGATTCCCATCACCTGGCTGGAAAGATGTCCCTGCAACAATTCCAGCATGGAGCCGATCTGGCCGGCGCAGTGCTTGCGTACATTTTTCCAGCGGGCCGATGACAGGGGGGCAATATCAATGGTGACTTTGTATAGTTCGGAACCGGAGACGATGGCCTCGACTTTGCCTTTCCTGATCGCCAGGTGACAGACCGAACCGTTACGGACATAGGTTCGGCCGCGTGGCAGGCGGTTGGCGAAGTCGCTGAATCGTTCCAGGTGCTTGCACCAGGCCGCGCCCCAGAAGGTATGAGCGATTTTGCGCCCCGGGATCTCGATGGGTTCGACGTCCATGCCGCCGCTGCGCAGCTTTTTCATTTCCCGCGCCGCCTTGGCGCGTCGCTGCGCTACCGACACATAGGGTCGCCATTCACCATAAGACATCGACTGTTCTCCCGTCAGACTTGTATCTTGTCAATGTTGAGTGAAACCAGTTCCAGCAATTCCTGGTTGTTCATTTCGGTCAGCAGGGTTTCTGCGGCACCTTCCAGTAATTCACTGGCCAATGACATCTTCTCCGTTATCAGGGCGTCTATTTTTTCTTCCACCGTCCCCTGGCAGACGAACTTGTGGACCAGTACATTGTTGCGTTGGCCGATACGAAACGCCCGATCGGTGGCCTGGTTTTCCACGGCCGGATTCCACCAGCGATCGAAGTGGATCACGTGGGATGCTTCGGTCAGGTTCAAGCCGGTGCCGCCGGCCTTGAGTGACAGTATAAAAAACGGTGGTCCGTTTTCATGCTGAAATTCGTCCACCCGTTGCTTGCGCTGTTTGACCGGT
>JAQBDO010000007.1:0-8195 GCA_032124375.1 Gammaproteobacteria bacterium | reverse complement strand
TGCTGCGTTTTTCATGGGGCGCCTTACGCGGTTTTCCTTCCCGCACCATATTAATGCTGATTGCCATGGCAATTGGTGTCTGCGCTGTAATACTGCTGACATCGCTGGGTGAAGGCGCGCGCCGTTACGTCACCGGTGAATTTTCATCGCTTGGTACCAATCTGGTGATAGTCATTCCAGGCCGTTCGGAAACAACCGGTATTAATCCGACAACCATGATGGGCGAAACGCCCCGGGACCTGACACTGAACGATGCTCGGGCCTTGTTGCGCAGTTACAGCGTCCGGCGCATTGCCCCCATCAATGTTGGTTCGGCCGATGTCAGCTGGCAGAGCCGCTCGCGCGAAGTGGTGATTTTGGGCTCCAGTTATGATTTGCTGGGTATCCGTCACTGGCAACTGGGGCAGGGTCGTTTTTTGCCAGAGACCGGTCTTGACCACGCGACACCGGTGGCCGTTATCGGTAGCAGGATTCGAAATGAATTGTTCGGTGCAAAACGGGCGCTGGGTGAATGGATCCGGATTGGCGACCGGCGTTTTCGTGTGATAGGCATCATGGGTTCGGAAGGCCGCTCCATTGGCGTCGACCTGCAGGAGACCATCATTATTCCTGTTGCCTCGGCGCAGCAATTATTTAATACCTCTTCGCTGTTTCGTATTCTTGTGGAAGCGAAAAGCCGCGATGCGATTGAGCCGGTCAAGCAGTTTGTCATTGATACCTTGCAGGAACGCCATCAGGGCGAAAAAGATGTCACTGTCATTACCCAGGACGCCGTATTGCAGACCTTTGACCGCATACTCGGTGCGTTGACATATGCTGTGGGTGGCATTGCCGCGATCAGTCTGGCGGTTGCGGGCATCCTGATTATGAATGTCATGCTGGTCGCCGTGTCGCAACGTACCGCCGAGATCGGTTTGCTGAAAGCCCTGGGTGCTGCACCACGGCAGATTGTATTACTGATTCTGACTGAAGCCGTGATGTTGTCGGCCATCGGTGCGACTGCCGGTTTGTTATTGGGGCAGGTGGGCAGTTTTTTCATCCGCTATGCCTTTCCGATACTGCCGGCCTATGCACCAGGCTGGGCATATATCACGGCACTGAGCGTTGCCTTGATTACCGGTCTTGTATTCAGCCTGATGCCGGCACGGCGTGCAGCGCGGCTGGATCCTGTGTTGTCTTTATCGAGACGCTGATCCGCTATGCGCACACGTGACTTTCTCAGTCTGACCGCCAGCTCACTGGTGGCACACCGTATGCGCAGTTTTCTGACTGCACTGGGTATTGCAGTGGGGATTGCTGCAGTGGTGTTGTTGACGTCCATCGGTGAAGGTGTGCACAAGTTTGTGTTGTCCGAGTTCACCCAGTTTGGTACGACACTGGTCGGCATCAATCCAGGCAAGGCGACAACTGCCGGTACCAGTATGGGCATGTTCGGAACCGAGCGGCCATTGACCATTGAAGATGCCGCGGCACTGAAACGGTTACCATTTGCGCGTGCCGTTGTGCCATTTGTACAGGGCAATGCCGAAGTTGAAGCCGGTAACCGTCGACGCCGTACAACTGTTTATGGGGCAGGCCCGGACATGCCGGAAGCGTTCAGTATGAAGGTTAAATCGGGGCGGTTTCTGCCTGAAGACGATCCTGCCGCGCCGCGTGCCTTTGCGGTACTCGGCAGCAAACTCAGGCAGGAGTTGTTTGCTGAGCGCAGTTCACTTGGACAACGTATTACTATCGGTGGCAATCGCTACCGGGTGATCGGTGTGATGGAATCCAAAGGTACGGTGCTGGGTTTTGACCTTGACGACACCGTCTATATTCCGGCTGCACGTGCACTGAGTCTGTTCAACAACGACAGCTTGTTTGAAATCGATGTGATGTATGACGCGGACACGCCGGTCGAAAAAGTGGTGCAGGGGATCAAGGATACCCTGACAGCGAGGCACGGCAGGGACGACGTTACCATAACCACCCAGCAGCAGATGCTGGATGTGCTGGGTTCGGTGCTCGATGTGTTGACCTTTGCCGTTGCCGCGATTGGCAGTATCTCGCTGCTGGTCGGTGCCATCGGCATCGTGACGATTATGACCATTGCTGTCAATGAACGTACCAACGAGATCGGTTTGCTGCGTGCGCTGGGTGCCAGGCAGGGACAGGTATTGAGTCTGTTCCTGGGCGAAGCGATGGTGCTCGCTGCGATTGGTGGTCTGAGTGGTCTGGCTTTGGGTGTTGGTATTGCCGTGCTGTTACATGCCGTGCTGCCTGCACTGCCCGTTCATATACCGATGACTTACGTCGTGCTGGCGGAGGCTATTGCCGTTGTCATTGGTCTCGCCGCCGGTGTTATTCCTGCCTACAGGGCGGCGCAAATGGACCCGGTAGAAGCATTACGAGCAGAATGATTTCAAATGACCAGAGCCAGTCTCAAAAGCATCTCGCTCGCCAATACGTTGAGTGTTTTTAATCCGGTAGTGCAGGTTGTTTTGCGCTGACTGCTGGCGTGAAAAATTTCTAGCGGCCTTGGTTCTTGACGCGCCCATAGACTGTGGCATGGCACTTCGGACAGGGCGGGATATGACCAGTGCGTTCAAAATGAATCAGTTCGCCGCAGTGCCGGCAGCGTAGCGTTCCGATCGTCGTCACTTCTCCGGTATGCCATTCGTCGAGTCTGCGCCTGGCTTTTTCCAGATGCTTCAATTCCAGCTTTGCCGCTTGCGCCAGCGATGTAAACCTGTCCAGCAGCTCCTTTTCCACCACTAGAAGGTTAAGGCGCAACCAGTCAGCGATATCACGCTCCTCCATAGCCAGGTGTCGCCCTACGTCGTAAAGATCACGTGTGACAG
The DNA here is from genome assembly GCA_032124375.1 of Gammaproteobacteria bacterium. Classification (GTDB taxonomy): domain Bacteria; phylum Pseudomonadota; class Gammaproteobacteria; order UBA9214; family UBA9214; genus UBA9214. The sequence goes on along the minus strand of JAQBDO010000007.1, from coordinate 5,355 downwards.
ATTCGTAAACCTTGTCCGCTTCCTCGCGCGTTAATTCGCCCAGCTCAATGGTCTTCTCCCGGGCGGTGTCAAGTGCGTGTATCAGGGTGGTACCGGAACGTGCAGTGGTTGAACCAAGAACGTGTTCCGCACGCTGTAGCAGGCGATCATACGCATGAATGAGACGATCGGAGGTTACCGTTGCCTTGTCTTCTGGTTGACTCATATCCGTACTTTTAAGTTGTGATATTAACGAGAGTAATAGTACCGTAAACGTGACCACTATACGATTTATTACCCGCAGTTGTAGCTGTATTTTCAGTTACCATAATGATGATATATCTGTTGTAGTGGTGGCGCACTATCTCTCTGGATTGCGGGAAGTCGCGCGGGTCAGGTTTAAGTGGCAAATCACAGACTGCTGCCGTTGGAAACACCGCAGGCCGGCATGATCTTGAAATTCCCGGCCGCAGCCTGCATTTGATAAAATCCCTGACACTTGGAGGAGCGAAAAACATGATGTTACCAGCCATCATCCCTAGATCAGGACAGCCAGGCTTGCTATTGGTGCTGCTGCTCGTTATTTGTGTCAGCCCGGATACTGCTGTTGCCAAATCCCCGCCATCGGGCATCACCATTGCCCCAATGCTGGAAAAGGTGTTGCCGGCGGTGGTCAATATATCAACCCGGATACGAACAAGAATTAGCGGTCATCCGCTGCTGAATGATCCGTTCTTCCGGCGCTTCTTCGCGATTCCCGAAGGGCAGGACCGTCAACGCCAGAAGCAAAGCGTTGGGTCCGGAGTAATCGTCGATGCCGGAGAGGGTTACATCCTGACCAACCACCATGTCATCGAGGCTGCTGACGAGATCACGGTCACGCTGCGTGATCAGCGTCATTACACGGCCGAAGTGGTAGGCAGCGATCCGGAGGTTGATCTGGCACTCATCCATATCAAGGCTGGCGATCTGGTGGCATTACCTGTTGCGGACTCTGACGAAGTCCGCGTGGGCGATTTCGTAGTTGCCATCGGCAGCCCGTTCGGGCTTGGTCAGACAGTCACCTATGGCATAGTCAGCGCCCTGGGAAGGTCCGGGCTGGGAATTGAGGGCTATGAAGACTTTATACAGACTGATGCCTCGATCAACCCCGGTAACTCCGGCGGTCCGCTGGTGAACATGAATGGGGAACTGGTCGGGGTCAACACTGCCATTGTCGGGCCGTCCGGCGGAAATATCGGCATCGGCTTCGCAATTCCTGGCAACATGGCCAGTGTCATCCTGCATCATCTGTCGGAATACGGAGAGGTCAGGCGTGGACAGTTGGGGCTTGTCGCCCAGGACCTGACGCCCGAACTGGCGCAGGCCTTCGGTCTGCAACGGCGAGGCGGCGCAGTGGTTGCACAGGTAACGCCTGGATCTGCCGCAGAACAGGCAGGAGTGCGTAGCGGTGATGTAATTGTCAGCCTCGACGGCCGCGCTCTGGCAAACTCCAGCGACCTGCGCAATGCCGTGGGTTGTTGCGCGTGGGGACGCGTATCAAACTCGAGGTGCTGCGTAAAGGCAAACTCAAGACGCTACAGGCCGTGATTGCAGATCCGTTGGCCAGCAGCACGTCTGCTGCAACCGTGAGCCAACACCTGTCTGGTGCGACACTGGGTGCCATCGGCGATAATCATGTCCGCGCCGGACAAGTAGCCGGCGTGCAGGTGTTAGAGGTTGAGCGTGGCAGTCCGGCATGGTCTGCCGGTTTGCGTGCGGACGATATAATTGTGTCGGTCAACCAGCTGCCGGTTTCATCGATGAGCGACATGAAAAAGGCAGTTGGGCGCAATCCCGATACGCTGTTGCTGAACATCCGCAGGGGAAATGGTCCCCTGTTTATGGTAATCCGCTAGCTGCAACTGCGGCCGTGTTCCAGGAGCAGTTCCACCCCGGCAAGTCAATCCGGTAGAAAGCGCGTGGCAAGCCATGACAACTCCGCCACAAAGGCAATATAAATATAAAGCTGTTTAATAGTTATATTGCAGCTGTCTCAAGTGCTCTCCGCGACCACCATGCCCCTGCTTCAATTAGCTCCGAGGCCCGAAAAAACTCATGTGCAGCGCATATATTCTTCGGTATTGAAATTAACAAATCCGGCGGATTCGCTGCAAGCTTGTAACGTGAAAGTGTTTCCTGCATCGTTTCGAAGGAGTTTATGAGAACTTCTGAAAGGGCGGGGTAATCTGCTTCCTGTGAGGACTCTGAGCCCAGATATTTTTGTATCGACTCCAGGAACTCATCGATCTTTTTGCGTAACTGGGGTGTCTGCTCATGCCTCTTGGTGGCTATTTTACCCAAAGGATTTGCTGATCGAGGCCCCCCCACATCCACGGCGATGGTAACATCTGATAATGTCTGTGCAGCCGGAGTGACAGGCACAGGATTTAGCAAGCTACCATCAACCATACAGTGACCAGCAATTCGTTGAGGGGTAAATATACCTGGAATCGAAATGGACGCCCGGATTGCTTCAAATAAATTGCCTTTCGTAATCCATACCTCTTTCCTCGCAGTTAGATCTGTAGCGACTGCAAGAAATGGTATGGGGAGATTTTCAATCGAAACATCGCCAACAAAATCCCTCAAGGCCTCGATAATTAAATCACCCTTGAGAATTCCAGATTTGGCGTGAAAAGAAATATCCAGGTACTGTATAACGTCCTTTCTCGTCAGCGACATGACCCAATCAGCATATCTATCCAGTTTGCCAGCAGCGTAGATTCCACCGACAAGTGCCCCCATTGAAGTGCCCGATATTGCTGATATCTCAAAGCCTTCTTCCTCGAGGACGCGAATCACACCAATATGGGCCAGGCCACGTGCTGCCCCTCCGCCAAGAACCAGCGTTACTTGCTTTCCCATGATGCATCCTCACATTACGTTACATTCCTGCATTGTACAGGTTGCCCTGAACGTTCCAAGATCCATCCCGGGTGCGAGTGATTGCCACGGACCATGGGTACTGCCCGGGGGCATGAGCAGCAGGAAAACGAAAAACAGCAGGGGCCGGCCAGCAGCGGAACGTGCGCGAGGCGCCACTTTCTCCGGCAATAGTTTTAGTCACTTGTCAGGCGTTGACACCAAACGGCTTGCTCATTCCTGTCAATACCGCGATGTGTTTTTTAAATAGATGGAACAGGGAAATTCCCTATTGGGATTTCTAAATGAAAATCTGTCACGATGGTTGCTGCTGCACTCTCTCCCGGCATTGCCAACTAGCTGTCGTAGTGGCTTAAATGCAGGGACGGTATATTGATTAACCCGGGGCTGGTTCTGCAGGCCGTTTCAGGTGAGTCGTAGGGGCCTCCATACCAGCTCCGCACGGAAGCCATTGCGCCGGCTATCATCCCTGCAGATCCAGTGTCAGCTGCGCGATTACAAAGGTACATGACGCGATAAAACCGGTTGCGGGTACCCACCGGGGCACACAATAAATGCCGGCAGGTTGAGTGGTCGTGCGCTTTAATCGCCACAGAGACAGATTGACGAGGCAGAATACCAGCAACAGAAAATAGCTGGTGGCCTTTGCCAGCGACTCAATTGGGAACCACAGCGCCAGTACGAGCACCATCACAGATACCAGCACCGTGGCAACCGCTGGTGTTCGTGTCAAGGCATGCACCCTGCCAAACACAGCTGGTAGCAAATGCTGGCGTGCCATGCCGTAACAGACGCGGGAAGCCATAATGATCTGAATGAGCGCACCATTGATGACAGCAAACAGACCGACCAGGGTGATTATCACCGGCTTGCGTCCGGTGACGAACTGGTACAGGTAGGCGAGCGGCGCATCCTGTCCAGCCAGTGTAGCAACCGGCACACTGACCACTGCCACCAGCGTTACCAGAAAATACAGCAGAGTGGACAGCGCCACAGCCGTCAGGATCGCACGCGGTAAGTTCACCTCTGGCCGGCGCACCTCCTCTGCCACATTCACCATGTCCTCGAAGCCGATAAAGGCATAGAAGGCCAGGAAGCTGCCGGCGAATACCCCGTACCACACATCGGGATCCAGCAATGGCATGAAATCCGTTATTACTGGCTGCACCCGTAGCAAGCCGGGGGCCGCTACCCAGATAATGAGCAACAACCCCGCTATCTCGATACCCGTAAAGATGGCAGCTACGCCAACCGATTCAACTATGCCCCACACTGACAGCCCGCCCAGCAGTAACACCAGCAGTGGGATCACCAGTATATCCGGGACCGCAACCAGCATCTGCAGGTAACCGCTAAACCCCTGCAGAATGGTTGCCGCAGAGACGATGCCAGCCATGATGATAAGCAACCCGACCAGCCTGGATAGCGGCCGCAGACCAATGCCTTTTTGTACATAAACAACCTCTCCGGCACTGAGCGGATAACGGGCAACCAGTTCTGCGTAAGTGAATGCGGTCAGACAGGCCAGCAGTGAAGCCAGCAGGAAAGCCAGCGGCGCAAATATTCCGGCATGCAAGACCACTTTACCCAGCAGTACATAGATACCGGCCCCGATGATATTACCGAGTCCATAGATTATGATCAGCGTTAGCGACAGCGAACGCTTCAGTTTGGGCTGTTGTTTTTCTGCAGTATCCAGTGTGCCTGTCATGCCGGCATTATGTCATAACGGGGATCCGGTTAAATCGATCGCCCTGAGTATGGGAGTTTGGTCTTCTGGCCGAACCCGGGCGTTTAGCCTCGCTGCCACACGCAGTTCAGGAGTGGCTATACTGAAGCGTGTGGTACGAAGACGTTACTTCGACCAGGTTAGCTGAACCGGAGGACAGGAACCATGCGAAAGAGTGCCCTATTGTTGTTTGTCAGTGTTCTTGCAGGAGCTTTATTACCTGTGACTGTATGGGGTTACGGCTTTGATGCCTACCCCGGTGACGGGAATTACCTTCCGCATGCAGAATCGGCGGGAGGCCATTACTACTCCGGCTCATTACGTTTGCAAACAGGTATGACCGAGGGCGGCTATTACGTCCGCATCTATCTTGACGGGTTACGCCCTGAGGACATCCATGTTTCCCTGCAGCGTAACCACCTGGTACTGAAAACTGTTCAAGGTGGACAGTATGGGCCGTATAACTCCAATGCCCGTGGCGCCTCGCAATGGCAGATGTCCTTTCGCAGGCAACTCCGAATCCCCTACGATGCCGATGTGACTCGCATGGTAACGAGCACAAGGGACGGCATCATGGAGATCTACATGCCAAGCTATCAGTCACTCAAATGGTAAAGCCGGGATCTTGATGGATGTGCGAGGTAATCTTTCACGCAACTGGCGGTCAGCGTAGCATGAGCCGGGCACTCCCGGTGGCGACTCCATCCAGTCTGATACTTTGC
>JAQBDO010000006.1:0-6798 GCA_032124375.1 Gammaproteobacteria bacterium | reverse complement strand
AATTTCAAAACGGAAGCGTTTGCCGGACTGTGCCTGCAGGCGCAGTGCGCGCCGTTCAATACGTAACCATGGGCGACAGCTGTTCGGCTGCAGTTCCGGTGGAAAAATGGTGAGGCCACCGGTTTCGGTCAGCTCCCAGTCAGCCGTGCGCAGCGCAAACAGTGCCGGAGTGCCACCGGCATTGTCGATTTCGACAATCTCGCGAATCACTTCACCCGGTTTTCCATGCAACTCGAAACGCGGTGGCGACACGGTGGCGGAGAAGCTGTCAGCCAGGGCGGGATGTATTGCGCAGGCAGTGATGGTCAGCAGCAAGAGTGAAAGTTTTTTATACATAAGTACTTTAATATAATTCAATGTCATAGACGGGTTCGAAGCGCAGGTTGTTATAGACCTGACGAGCATCAATTTCAAAAATAATATCGAAGATATCGGTCATCACAGGCTCGGTAATATCGCCTTCGAACAATTTGACCCGGTTACCCGCTGTCAGTGAACCATTGGTAAACAGGCCGTTGGTAGTCCAGCTCATGCGCAAGGCGCTGGAATCAGCAGTGCCGCGTATGTTGAGCGGCAGGGTAATAAAAATCCTGCCGCGCTGTCCGACATAGGGCGCGGTATTCAATCGAATTTCGACATGACGGGCTTGTGCCGTCAGTGCGTTCAGTTCGCGTGTGTCGAGATTTTCGGTGTTGTGTTGCTGTTTCCAGACCAGCTCAAGGTCGAACTGTTGTTGTGTGGAGAGCGAATCATCCAGTCGTTCGCCATGTGCCGGTAGCCAGGTTATTACAGCGGCTAACAGCAGCCAGCAGCGCATTATGGAACCGCCCAGGTGTAGATGACATGACCCTTGTAAGTGCCGGACTCAATCAGCTTCGTGTTGGCATAACTGAATGTATGGAAATCCCGATAGCTTTGCGAGCTCTGGAAACTGGCGATGGCCTGATTAATTTCATCCTGGAAGCTGCCTGAGGGGATATCGCCATCCTGTGCGGTCCAGCTGATCTCCGAGAACGGGATGCTGCTGGTGCTGCCGGGCTCGCTATTTTTGAGTGGGTAGCTGAGCGAGTCTACTGTAAGGAACCCGGTTAGCGGATTGGCGGCTGAGGCAACAATTTCGATCTGGATTTCGACACTGCCTGATGCGGTTATGGGTGTGCTGTTACCTATCTGGCTGGAGAGGACTGTAAATGTGACGGCTGTGATTTTTTTGCCTTTGTCACCCACCTGGATGCTGATGCGGGGCTTGGCCTTGTTCTTCAGATTGAATATGACGGCATCGGCCGTTGCGCACCACAGCGTTACGCTGACAAGCAAGCCTTTCAAAATAGTTTGTAGATAATGACGGGGCATGGTGCTGCTCGAGGAGGCCTCTGACAGGCCGTATGCTACCTTTCGGCAGCCCTGAACAACAAGGGCCATGATTGTTTCCAGCCATGGCCGTCTCTGCGTTGCAGATTGTTCAGTCCAGCTTGATCTTACGGTGTTGCGGCCGTGTAGGTCACGCGTCCCCCCTGCGTGTTGACGCCACCGTAAGTACCTTCCGGGTAGACCGCCGTGTTGTCATAGGTGTAGGTCCATGATTCTGTCAGGTTGGTTACCCGCAGCCCACTGGTGGGTGGTGGCTCTGATGTGGTGCCGCCGGCGTCCGAGAGCACCGGTACCGGTAACACTGCGGCATTGCTGCTTGTGGTAAGAATTTCGTCGTAGGAGATGTTGTCACCGAGACCGTTATCCAGACCTGCGCCGCCACTGTTATTGGTCGGTGTAATGATGATCTGTCCGGCATTGCTGAATAAATCAACGGTGACTTCGCCACCCGTCAGGTCGCCACCGGTACCGGCGATGTCGGTATCGTCACCGAGGTTGGCGGCCGTCGGGCTGAACTGCACCAGATCGATGCTGCCGGCATCACTACCAACACGAAAGCGCAGGATGCCCGGAATGTTAATCTGGAAGTCCAGACGGGCGGCGGCAGACAAGGGAGTGGCGCCGCTGTCGGAGGTTGCTTCGGCCATCAGTGTGCCAGGCACGCCGCCTGCGACCAGAAAAAATACTGAAATAAAGTGCTTAACGCTATTCATTGAGTCTCCTTAGCCCGGTCGTCGGTATAAAACTGGCATTTTCAATGTGTGCCCAAGCTGAAACAGGTATACGTACATCTACGTACACGGTGGTATCGGGCGGCCTTGCCGGATCTTTAGGGTGAAACCACTCAATGCGAGCGGCCTGGGCTGGTCTGTTAAATACTGACCAGCCGGGGAGAGTTACACACCGGGGCAGGGTACGGCTGGCGGGGTATTCAGGGTCAGGCTGCCGGTGAGTTGCCGTACGCAGCTGAGTCCGTGGCGGTCAAGATAGTCAATGATGCCCTGGTTAATTTTGCCGCAGATCAGCGGGTCATAGAACAGGGCGGTGCCGACACCGACGGTGGTGGCGCCGGCGATGAGGAATTCGATGGCGTCGCGGGCAGTAGTGATACCGCCCTGGCCGATGATAGGAATATGGTGGTCTTTGCAAACCTGGTAGACCTGGTGCACCTTCAGAAGGGCAATGGGCTTGATGGCCGGGCCGGACAGGCCGCCCTGGTTGTTGCCTATAATCGGTGTGCGCTTTTCAATATCAATCGCCATGCCCATCATGGTATTGATGACCGCAAAACCGTCGGTACCGGCCTCGATACACCGGCGGGCATTGCCGGCAATATCCGTCTGGTTTGGTGACAGCTTGGTGATCAGGGGCTTTTTCGTAACCGCACGACAGGCTGCTACCACGCGTGCTGACATCTCCGGGTCATTGCCGAAGGTGACGCCACCCTCTTTCACGTTCGGGCAGGAAATGTTGATCTCGATGGCATCAATGGGAGAGTCATCAAACAGCCGGGTGACCTCGGCATACTCTTCTATTGTCGAACCAGAGACGTTGGCTATGAAGCGTGTTTCGCTGAAATCCAGCGATGGCAGAATGTTGTTCACGACATGATCTGTGCCGGGATTCTGCAGGCCAATCGCATTTAGCATACCGGCCGGTGTTTCCGCGATTCGGTGTGGCCGGTTGCCGAGTCGTGGCGCGAGCGTGGTGCCTTTCAGGCAGACCGCGCCGACATCACGGTTGGAAAAGCCGGCAACCCGGGTATATTCTTCGCCGAAGCCGACGCAGCCGGACAACAGCACCAATGGCGTTGCCAGCGACAGGCCACAGAAGTCGACGGCCAGTTTTTGTCGGTCGGCGTCAGTCATTGTTACCCTGGATGTCAAATCAAAAGGCTCCCTGATGTTTCATATTGTGCTCTACCAGCCGGAAATACCGCCAAACACCGGCAATATCATACGCCTTTGTGCCAACACCGGCAGTGCCTTGCACCTGATTCATCCGCTGGGGTTCAGTCTGGACGATAAAAAATTACGTCGCGCCGGGCTCGACTACCGTGAATGGGCGGCGTTGTGTGAGCATGACTCGCTGAATGCGTTTCGTCTGGCCGTCAAGCCGACGCGATTGTGGGGTGTTTCGACCAAGGGGGCAACGGTTTATTCAGAGGCTGAATTTCAGACGGGCGATGCCTTTTTGTTCGGACCCGAGACCCGCGGGTTGCCGGAGCCGGTACTGGAGGAACTGGGTAAGGCGGCAGTGTTGCGTTTACCAATGGCGAGTAACAGCCGCAGTCTTAATTTGTCGAATACCGTTGCCGTGCTGGTCTATGAGGCCTGGCGTCAGCAGGGTTTCAGGAACTCAGCCGGCTGATTCCGGCTTGACTTCACGCGCCAGCAGGTTGCGGACCGCATCGGCGGGTGACAGTTGCTCATGCAATACTCTGAAGACCTGCTCGGAAATTGGCATATCCACCTTGTATTGCTTTGCCAGCTGCACCACTTCACGCGCCGTGTTGTAGCCTTCCACCACCTGACCGATTTCCTGCAGCGCCATTTCCAGGTCGGTTCCCCGGCCGAGCGCAAGCCCCAGACGACGGTTGCGAGACAGATCGTCTGTGCAGGTCAGTATCAGGTCGCCCACGCCAGCCAGTCCCATTAATGTTTCGCGACGTGCGCCCATGGCATCACCCAGTCGAATGATTTCTGCGAGTCCACGGGTAATCAGCGCTGCACGGCTGTTGGCGCCGAGCTGCATCCCATCGGTAATCCCGGAGGCAATCGCGAGTACATTTTTTACCGTACCACCGAGTTGCACGCCCGTCATATCATCGCTGGTGTAGACGCGCATGCTGCCACCGTGCAGTCGGTTAGCCATGTCGTTGGCAAACACCGGATTGTTGGAGGCCACGGTCAGCGCTGTTGGCAGTCCGTCCGCAACTTCTTTGGCAAAGGTCGGTCCTGATACCACAGCCGCTGGATAGCGGCTGCCGAGCACTTCTTCAAGCACCTGGCTCATAAATTTACCGCTGCCATATTCCAGGCCTTTGGTCGCCCAGGCGATACGGGATTGACCGCCTAGCGCTGGCGCCAGTGCTGTCAGGACTTCACGGAATGCGTGGCTGGGTACAGCCAGCAACAGGTCACGGCTGTGCTGAACAGCGAGTGTCAGATCTGTTTCAAGGGTCAGGTTTTCCGGGAACGAAAAGCCGGCAAGAAATTGTTTGTTCTCACGATCACTGGAGAGTGTTTTTATGAACGCGGGGTCATGGCCCCACAGGCAGGTGTCATTGTGGTTGGCAGCCAGCCGCAGTGCCAGTGCGGTACCCCATGAGCCGGCACCGAGAACAGTTATTGCTTTGCTGTGCATGTTGTTGCCGCATTAGTGTGGTCGTACATAGTTCTTATACGGGCAGATAAATGCTGGCAATATTGCTAGTCACCGGAAGGCTTTTCCTGGTCATCCAGATTTTTTTGCAGCTTTTGCGCATATAGCGAGCCAAAGTGCATAGGCGGGAGCAGTAACTGAGGGAATCCGCCCTTGGTAACCAGGTCTGATAATGCAGCACAGGCATATGGATACAGGGTGTTCAGGCAGTAAACCTGCTGGACACGTTGCAGGATGTCAGGTTCGTGTCCCTTCAAAACGAATATACCGGCTTGGTGAACTTCAGCCAGAAATGCTGTTTTATCATTTACTGATATCGTCGCTGTGATAGTTAAAATGACTTCGTAGAGGTCATCATCCAGTACAGAAACTGAATTGTTAATCTCCACTCCAAGTTTTGGATCCCATTTTGTAGTGAACAGCTCAGGGGAATTTGGCGACTCAAATGAAACGTCTTTCAGATAAATTTTTTGAGGACGACTGATTATTTTGTTGTCATCGGCTTGTGTTTCTTGTTGTTCATCTTCTGGCATTGTGTATTCCCGGCTTAAAATTTAACGATGCAAGTACTAATTACTTTTGCTCAGTGGTAGCGCTTCTTTTTGCCAGGCCAGCAGGCCACCTTTTAAATTGTAAACAGACCCGAATCCCTGTTTTTTGAGTTTGCTGCAATATCCGGCAGAACGCTGTCCCCGCTGGCAATAAACAATCACCGGCTTGTCGCGGTATTTTTCGAGCTTGTTGTTGCTCTCGGTGCTGGCAGGTGCGTGAATGGCATTCACGATATGGCCTTCGCGGTAGTCCTTGTCGTCCCGCATATCAATCACAATGGCATTGTCATGATTGATCATGCGCGTTGCTTCGCCGGGCACGACCTGCTGGACGCCGCTGATGCGTGACTGGATTTCTCCGCCTACCAGCATGATGACAATGGCAACCAGCGCCAGTACCAGTAGCGTATGGTTGCCGACAAACTCTGTTAGTTGATTGATGTCCATGGATATTCAGTTACCAGCTTTGTTTTAAGTATATTTCTATGTCTGGATTGCGTGTTTTGCCGCTACCCTGGTCCCGCCATACAGCTCTCAGGGACGGGTACAGAACACTTCGCGCATCATGCTGATCAGCTGCAGGGTCCGGCCGTCACTCACGCGGTAGTAAACCCGGTTGGCGTCTTTGCGTGATGCGAGGATGCCCTTGTCGCGCAAAATAGCGAGGTGTTGCGAGATATTACTCTGGGAAGTGCCGACACGCTCGACGATATCCTGTACGCTGATCTCCTGGTCGCCGAGTGTGCACAGGATTTTCAGCCGCAGCGGGTGTGACATTGCCTTAAGGGAGCGCGAAGCGCGATCGATATCTTCCTCACGGGTGATAAGTGGTTCACTGCTTACTACTACCATTCTACAGCCTCTCAAGCGCCTGAAATGAGTTGGGTTACTGCATTCATTATTAAAACATTATACAATAATAAAGCGTTTGGGCTATAGCTAAGATGCTGCTGAGTGGGCTTAAAATTGGCCACGAATAGCGTTATTGCGGGTTCGGATCATGCTGCGTTGGCAACCGCTTTAATTTAAATTAGACTTTTTCCAGTTATATGAGCGAACAACCACCACAGACATCTGGCAAAGGACCCGCGCGACCGATGGTATTGCTGATCCTCGATGGCTGGGGTTATAGCGAGAAGCCACAATTCAATGCCATTGCTGCTGCCAACAAGCCCGTCTGGGACGACTTGTGGAAAAATTTTCCCCACACGTTGATTCGTACCTCCGGTGCGGCCGTTGGCTTGCCTGCAGACCAGATGGGCAATTCCGAGGTGGGCCACCTGAACCTGGGTGCCGGGCGCGTGGTTTACCAGGAATTTACCCGCGTCAGTCGCGCCATCAAGACGGGCTCTTTTTTCTCCAATCGCACGCTGACTGACGGTGTCGACAAGGCGATTGAAAGTGGCAAGGCCGTCCATATTATGGGGCTGCTTTCACCGGGTGGCGTGCACAGCCACGAAGAGCATATCCACGCAATGGTAGAACTTGCTGT
>JAQBDO010000005.1:0-4567 GCA_032124375.1 Gammaproteobacteria bacterium | reverse complement strand
TCCGCATCCGCGAGAATGCAGACCTTGCCGTAGCGTAGTTTGCCTATATTATTCACGCCCGGTTCAACACCGATCGCAACAGAAATATCGTGGACTTCCTGTGAGGCCAGCACCTCCGCCGAGTCCACCTCCCAGGTGTTCAGAATCTTGCCGCGTAACGGCATGATCGCCTGGAAAATCCTGTCGCGCGCCTGTTTGGCCGAGCCACCGGCTGAATCCCCCTCCACCAGGAACAGCTCACAGCGCTCACTGTCTGTGGAGGTACAGTCTGCCAGCTTGCCTGGCAGCGCGGGGCCCGTGGTGACCTTCTTGCGCACCACCTTCTTGCCGGCACGCTGGCGCGACTGCGCATTTTCAATGGCCAGCCAGGCAATACGTTCCCCTATCTCGGTGTGATGATTCAGCCACAAGCCGAAAGCATCCTTCACCACACCGGAGACAAACGCCGCGCACTCGCGTGAAGACAGGCGCTCCTTGGTCTGGCCACTGAATTGCGGATCACCCAGCTTGACGGAGAGAATGTAACTGCATTTATCCCACACATCCTCGGGACTGAGTTTCACCCCGCGTGGCAACAGGTTCCGGAACTCGCAAAATTCACGTACGGCCTCGGTCAGCCCCATGCGCAAGCCGTTGACATGTGTGCCGCCCTGCACAGTGGGAATCAGGTTGACATAACTCTCCGCAACCGGCTCACCGCCATCCGGCAGCCATACCAGCGCCCACTCAGCGGTTTCATGATTACCCTGCATGCGTCCGACAAAGGGTTCTTCCGGCAATATCGGCACATCACCCAGCTCCCCGGCGAGGTAGTCACGCAACCCATCTGCATAACACCATTCCAGCTGCTCATCACTGGCTTCGTCCTGATAGGTCACGTGCAGACCCGGACACAACACGGCCTTGGCGCGCAATACATGCTGCAGTCGCGGCAACGAGTATTTCGCAGAGTCAAAATATTTCGGGTCTGGCCAGAATCGCAGAGTAGTACCGGTATTCTGTTTACCAACCGTGCCAACCACTTCCAGCGACGACACCTTCTCGCCATTGGAAAAAGCCATATTGTGTTCCTTGCCACCGCGACGCACCCATACTTCAAGGTGTTTTGAGAGGGCATTGACCACGGAAACACCGACACCGTGCAGACCGCCGGAGAACTGGTAATTCTTGTCAGAAAACTTGCCCCCGGCATGCAAGCGGGTCAGCACTACCTCAACCCCCGGCACACCCTCATCAGGATGTATGTCAACCGGCATACCCCGACCGTTATCGCGAACTTCCAGTGAACCATCCTTGTACACCTTCACATCCAGACGCGTTGCATGACCGGCAATCGCCTCGTCAACACTGTTATCGATAACTTCCTGGGCGAGGTGGTTGGGTCGCGAAGTATCGGTATACATGCCCGGGCGCTTGCGCACCGGATCCAGCCCACTCAATACTTCAATCGCGGCGGCGTCGTATGTGCTGCTCATAATGTCAGTTTACTCGTGTGCATTCAGAATCGGGTTCCTTACATGGGTTCGTGCCAGTTTTCTGCAAACCGGTCAAGTATTTGTCTGGCCGACTGCTCGAGCCGGGTCGGGTCGCAGATGTATTTCTCGTAAAACACCAGGCGATACTGATTGGCACCATTGCCACGCAACGGCGACCAGCTGGAGTCCAATAGCGGCTGCCACTTGTCATCGACACCGTAGGCATAACGGCGGTATTTGCGTTCACCGCAATGCAGGCCTTCATGGGTAACATTCCAGACACCCGTTGATGAAACAAGTACCACGGTGTAGCGCACCACACCGTCATCGCCCTTGACGAGTGAAGGCTTATCCAGATATACCGTGTACTGCAAGCCCTCTGTACCGGCATCAACTTCAAGGAGATTACCTTTCTCGGGATAGGCCGGTAACTCGCCTTCCTGTTCCAGCCAGTTGTCCGACGGCTCCTCTATATACCTTGGCGCCCACCCCGTGGACTCATCATCAAAGGCAATCACAGGGGATGATGCAACCAGCAACAGGAGCATCATGCCCGGAAAAAGTCGACAGGTGAACTTGCTGGAATGCGATGCTGGTTTCATTGGGTGCGCAGTTTAGCGCGCTGCTCGTGGCAATGCGACCCGCAGCAACCGGTGTAACCGACCCTGCTCGTTTAGCCGGCCGGGAGAAGTGGATATTTCACAAGGAAATCAGTCCAGATCGGCGAGCAAGGACTCCCGAATCGGCCCGGCAACCGGCTCAACCTCGTACGCATAGTGCTTGTGGTCAATACCCATTCCCAGCGAGGCGCCCTGTTTCAGGTCTGCCGTCATTTTTTCAGACAACTCAAAGCGCATGAAATGAACAGCCGAGGTTTTGTTCTCCGTTTCCCGATCCATATCTTCATCGGCAATCGCAAAAACCTGTTCATTCCCGTCGACGCGCACCCACACCCGGTCTTCGATTCCCACCAGGCTCGCCAGCAGCTGCTGCCGTTTTTTCACATCCGGCTCTTCAATCATGAAGGTCGCTTTCCAGTTACCGCCATCCGGGATCAACGGGTTATAGGCACTCAATTCTTCCTCTATGCCAGCCGCTTCAAAAATACGTTCGACCCGCAGCATCTCCTGTATCTGGTACTGCATCGTCATGCGGTCTTCGAAATAAAGCGTCGCAGCTGGACCAATATGCACCTTGCGATCTTGCTTGTGTGCCAGCACCTGCGCACGCAAATCGGGCCGTTCTTCTGAATATTGTTCCAGACTGAGCAGATCATTGCGTGTGAGTTTTTTCATAATATCGTTATCCTGAAAGAGCATCGCAGCCTGGAAGAAACCCTGCCGTCAAAGCCCGTAGGCCAGTCGCAGCAGCGTCATGGGATGTTCCGGCGCCTTGCCGTTATCAAGACCATTCTCGATCTGGTGGCCGGCCATGGGGCAATCACTGCTGTAGTGGCTGGCATCCGCACGGATCACATTGTTCACCACGGGACGACAGATCTTCATGGACGTTTCGTGAGACTCGCTTTTAACCGCATAGGTACCATCATGACCTGAACAGCGCTCAATGGGCTCAACCGTGGTTTTCGGTACCAGCTGTAATAAATCACGCGTCTTCAAACCGATGTTCTGCACGCGCAGGTGACAGGCAACATGGTAGGCGACAGAACCCAGCGGGGTCGTAAAGTCAGTTTTCAACAGTCCGTGTTTGTGCCGCAGCATCAAATATTCAAACGGATCAAAAATGGCGTCACGCACCTTTGCCACGTCCGCGTCATCAGGAAACATCAACGGCAATTCCTGCTTGAACATCAGTACACACGAAGGTATCGGGGCCACAATATCCCAACCTGCATTGACCAGTTTCACCAACTCGGGAATATTCACATCCCGCGCGGCCTTGACTGCTTCCAGGTCACCCAGTTCCAGTTTTGGCATACCGCAGCACTGTTCCTTGTGGGCCAGTGTAAGCGGTATGCCGTTATGTTTGAACACAGCCGCCAGATCTTCACCAATCCGCGGTTCATTGTAGTTGCAATAACAGGTGGCAAACATAGCCACCTTGCCGGTTGTTGGCCCGGCTGCTATTGCCGTGCCGATATCCCCAGAGGCCTTGCCAATACGTTTGCGCAGGGTTCTTGAATGATACTCCGGCAGAATGGCATCCGGATGTACGCCCAGAACCTTGTCCAGCAGCTTGCGCCCTGCCGCGGTTTTATTGGTGGCGTTGACAAGCTGCGCTACGATCGGAATGCCTGCCAGTTTCCCTACAGTGTCGGTAGCCGTCAGTATACGATCGCGCTTACGCACATTACCCTGCTTGAACCTGACAGCCTTGGCACGCAACATCAGGTGCGGGAAATCCACATTCCATTCATGTGGTGGCACGTAGGGACACTTGGTCATGTAACACATGTCACACAGATAACAGTGGTCAACTACTTCCCAGTAGGCGCTACGCGGCACCGTATCCAGCTCCATGGATTCCGATTCATCAATGGCATCAAACAGCGTCGGAAAGGAATTACACAGGTTAAAACAACGCCGGCAGCCGTGGCATATGTCATACACCCGTTCGAGTTCCCTGAATAAATTTTCCTCGTCATAAAACGACGCATCAGTCCAGTCCAGAGGGTGTCGTGTTGGCGCTTCCAGATTTCCTTCCCGCGTCCCTTCAGTCGTTGATGCCATGTTTACAATCCTTATGTTTGGAACGTCTGAAGAAAAAAGGGCCGGTTAAACCGGCCCTCCAGTGACTGACCGCTGTGCAGGTTACGACTACTAGTCGTCCAGTGAATCCAGTGCTTTCTGGAAGCGGTTGGCATGAGAACGCTCGGCCTTGGCCAGCGTTTCAAACCAGTCTGCGATCTCATCAAAACTCTCATCACGTGCAGCCTTCGCCATACCCGGGTACATATCAGTGTACTCGTGCGTCTCACCGGCAATGGCTGATGCCAGATTCGCTGATGTTGGTCCGATGGGTAAACCGGTTGCCGGATCACCGACCTGCTCGAGGTATTCAAGATGCCCGTGCGCATGACCGGTCTCACCTTCAGCGGTTGAGCGAAAAACGGCGGCAACATCGTTGTAACC
>JAQBDO010000004.1:0-2639 GCA_032124375.1 Gammaproteobacteria bacterium | reverse complement strand
TTCCTCGTCCTGGACGTGGATATCGTCTTCGTTGATGGTGCCGTAGGCTTCCCTGATGCGAACCACCAGCGCCAGCCCGAGGGCAGTGGTCGCCAGGCCGACAACGATGGCCGTGAGGATCAGCACGTGCGGCAGCGGGTTGGAGTACACGCTGATGCCTTCCTCAATGATCGGGGCAGTGCCGCCTTCAATTTTTGCCATGCTGATGAACAGAATGAACACCGATGTCTGGAAGATAAACAGCCCGATGACCTTTTTCACCAGGTTGGGTCGTGCGATAACGATATAGAATCCGGTCATCATAAGGACGATGACAATCCAGTAGTTGTAGTGTCCCAGCAGTTCGGGCATTACATATCCCCGGAGTGCTGCCGGCTGACAAAGCCGTAATAGATGATGAGCATCACCGCGGTTACGGTAATGCTGACACCCACTTCAATGAGCATGATACCAAGGTGCTGTCCAGTTACCGGATCGTCTGCCAGCACGCGGTATTCAAGGAATTTTCCACCCAGTAACATGCTCTCGATACCAACAGCGGCATAGATCAGCACACCCACCGCCATCAGGATGCGCAGCAGCCGGTGTGGTATGACCCTTTGTGCATTACCCAGTCCAAAGGCCAGTGCGTAGAGAATGAAGCCGGTCGCAAAGATCACTCCGGCCTGGAATCCGCCGCCGGGACCGTAATCACCATGAAACAGCACATACAGTGCAAACAGCAGTATCAGCGGTAAGAACAGCTTGGCAATGATGCGCAGCACCACCAGTTTCCTGTTTCCGGGCCCCCGACTATTGCGCCGGCGGGTGCGATATCCAAGCAGGGCCAGCACGCCGGCGCCGGCGCTGAGAATAACCGTCACCTCGCCGAGGGTATCGTAGCCGCGGTAGCTGGCCAGCACCGAGGTGACGACATTCGGGACGCCGATCTCCTTGGGTGTGTCGTGCAGATAGGCTTGCGCCACATGCTGGTGAATCGGGGCCGCAGGATCACCATAGTGCGGCATATCCAGGGTGCCATAGATCAGTGCTGTGCCGGTTGCGAACACCACGAACAGCGGCAGCAGCGGTGTATGCCGCGGCGCTTTTTCTTCGTCACTGGTCAGTGCAACCGTTGCCAGCATCAGGATGGTTGAAATGCCCGCGCCAATGGCGGCCTCGGTCAGGGCCACGTCGACTGCGTCCAGCACCACGAACAATGCTGCCGATAGCAGGCTGTAGATGCTGGTCAGCATGGCGACCGCAAGCAGGCTGCGTATGCGTACAATGGCAAACCCGGTAATCATCAACAGCCCAAGCAAGACAATGTCTATCAGGTGTTCCATTACTGTGGTTCGCACTCATCGACCACCGGCTTCAGCTTGCCCTGCAGCGCGGCCTCGGCCAGCGCATGCACGGCCGTCGGGCCGGTGAATATCATGAAATAGAACATCAGCAGCAATTTTACCGTCACCAGGCTCAGGCCGCCCTGCAGCATCAGGCCGACCAGCACCAGCCCTGCGCCCAGGGTGTCGCAGATGCTGACTGCATGCAGGCGGGTATAAAAATCCGGCAGCCGCAATACACCGAGAGCACCGATCAGCAAGAAGAGTCCGCCGCCCAGCAGACAGATCCAGCTCAGTACATCAACGACCAGTGCCATCATCTCTCACCGGGCGTGGTTGCGTTGCTGTCTGTGTTGCAATTACGGATGGAACACACCTTCAGCACGGCAATCGTGCTGACAAATGAGATCAGCACGTAAACCAGGGCAATATCCAGAAACTCGGGGCGCCCGGCCATGAAGCCGAGGACCGACACCATCAGCACGGTCAGGGTGCCAATCATGTTGGCCGCCATAACGCGGTCATAGAGTGTCGGTCCGCGGAAGGCACGCACCAGGCCCAGGGCAATGGCAATCAGGATCATGGCGGAGAGTGCAATGAACATTAAAAAACGTTCTCTACATTGCATACCCGGCGGTTCATTTCTCCGCGCTTGAGGTCTGCTGCTGCAGCCTGTGTCAGGGCGTGTACCGTGAAGACATCCCCATCGATATCAACAGTAACCGTACCCGGTACCAGTGTGATCGAGTTTGCATAGGTGACCCGCCCCAGCTCGGTTTTCTGGCCTGAGCGGACAGTAAATAGCGTCGGGCTGATCGGCAGGCCGGGGCTCAGGATGCGGCGCGCAACATCAATATTGGACTTGATGATTTCCCGACCCAGCCATATCCAGTAGAGCAGTACCGATGGTTTCAGGAGAACCAGCTGGGTTTCCTCGTCAATCAGGTCGGCACGGGTCGTCAGCAGCACCACCAGCAGGGTAGACAGTACGCCAAGAGTCAGCAGCAGCGGAGTGTAATGGCCGGATAACAGCAGCCAGATGGCGAACAGGAACAGCCCCAGTTTGATTGCATGGCTGAGCTTGCTCATGAGTACTCTGGAATCAGCGGTGGAAATAGCATGGTTTCTAATGTATCCGGTTGTTATTCAGCGAGCTGTGCCGCGGGCCAGTCGGGCCCTTTGCAGCAGGATTATCCCATGCCCCGCTGCACGCATAAAGCGTGCAGGCAGTCCGTGCTCAGGGGGTAGGGGTGCGCTGCAGGCTGCGTTTCAGCAGCGGCGGGGCGAGCAGGGTCGTGAGTATAACCATGAGGA
>JAQBDO010000003.1:0-4585 GCA_032124375.1 Gammaproteobacteria bacterium | reverse complement strand
CAGAATTTCGATGCGCTGCTGGAGCGCATTAGCAAGGAGACCATGGAAATCAGTCAGGCAGATGGTGCGCTGGTCTATCTGGTAGACGAGGATGAGAGTTTTCTGAAACCAGGCACCCTGTATGACCGCGGTAGCGGCAAGCAATCAGTGGCAGCGCTGCCCTGTTTACCCATGGATGCCGGACTCGGACTTGCGGCCACGCTGGACAAGAAAGACAGCAGCGTCATGCGCTTGTCTGCAGGGCAGGCGGGTGAGCTTGATACGCTGCCGGAACTGTTTGGGGAAACAGCCCTTACCCTGATTGCCTTACCGCTGCGCAATCGCCAGCAAGAGGTGATCGGTGTGCTGTGCCTGCTCTACAAGGTGACAGAGGCAGATGTTGATGCGGGACAGCAGCGCGACCATATTACCTTTGTAGAGGCCCTGTCCGGCTTCGCGGCGGTCTCGCTCGAGAGCCGGCAATTGCTGATGATGCAGCAAGCATTGCTGGATGCCTTTATCAAACTGATTGCCGGCGCCATTGACTCCAAGTCGCCCTATACCGGTGGACATTGCCAGCGCGTGCCCGAACTGACCAGGATGCTGGCACAGGCGGCCTGTAACAGCAGTGAGCCACCGTTTAGCGAGTTTGATCTGGATGAAAAACAGTGGCAGGCCGTGGACATCGCCAGTTGGTTACACGATTGCGGCAAGGTCACTACGCCGGAATACGTGGTGGACAAGGCCACCAAGCTGGAAACCATCTATGACCGGATTCATGAAGTGCGCACGCGCTTCGAAGTGCTGAAACGGGATGCGCTGATTCGTTACCACGAACAGCTCGCTGCCGGCTGTGACCGGCAGGCATTAAAGATCGAACTTGAGCAGGCCTTGCAACAGCTGGACGATGATTTTGCCTTTGTTGCCGAATGCAACCAGGGCGGTGAGTTTATGGCCCCTGAAAAGATCGAACGTTTACGGCAGATTGCTGCGACCCGCTGGACGCGCACACTGGATGACCGTCTTGGCGTATCGTGGGAAGAGTTGCAACGCAAACAACGCACAGCGGCCAGTCCACTGCCGGTGCAGGAGCCGTTGCTGGATAACAAGGAAGAGCACCTGATTGAGAGGACGCCGGTTGATTGTATGCCGGCAGACAATCCCTGGGGTTTCAAGATGGATGTCCCTGAATACAAGTACAATCGCGGCGAACTCTACAACCTGGAAGTCGGCCGGGGCACACTGACCGGTGAAGAGCGCTACAAGATTAACGATCACATTATGCAGACCATCATGATGCTGGAGAAGCTGCCGTACCCCCGGCATTTGCGCGCTGTTCCCATGATCGCCGGTTGTCATCATGAAACCATGGATGGCGTCGGTTATCCCAGGCGCCTGAAGCGTGACGAGATGCCGCTCACTGCCCGCATGATGGCGATTGCCGATATTTTTGAGGCACTGACGGCTTCCGATCGACCCTACAAGAAAGCCAAGACGCTTAGCGAGTCGCTGCGCATCATGGGCTTTATGAAGCAGGACCGGCATATCGATCCGGAGCTGTTCGAACTGTTCCTGACCAGCGGGGTCTATCTCGACTATGGTCGTAAATTCCTGGAACCGGAGCAGCTGGATGAGGTGGACATTGCCGAGTACCTGGATTAGCCACTGCAGTCACACGCTACTGTATTTTTGCTTGTTAGCGGTGTCTGGCCAGTCACAGTCGGCGCCTGTCGGGCATATTGAGGCGGGCCTGTTTTCATCAGCCAGTCCCGGCACTACCCCTCCGCACGACTGGCATCCACTGACCTTCAGCCGCATTGAGCGGCATACCGACTATTCACTGGTTGAAGAGCAGGGTACGGTTGTCGTTAAGGCCGTCAGTGAGCAGTCGGCGTCCGGACTGACACGGGCACTTTCCATCGACCCGGCAGCCTACCCGATCATCCAGTGGCGCTGGAAAGTCAATAATGTTCTCGACAGCGGTGATGTCACCCGCAAGGACGGAGATGACTATCCCGCCAGAATCTATATCACCTTCGCGTTTGATCCTGAACGGGCCGGTTATCTGGAGCGACTGGAATACGAGGCTGCCCGGCTGGTTTTTGGGCCGGATGTTCCGTACCGGGCCATCTCGTATATCTGGGGAAGCAACAGCCCGGTCGGTACGGTGGTTGAAAATCCCTATACCGGTCGTGCCATGATGTTTGTTGTTGAGAGCGGCGGCGAGAAGCTGCAACAGTGGTTGAACGAATCGCGCAATGTCTACGCGGATTACAAAACGGCCTTCGGTGAAGAACCCGCCATGATAACCGGTGTCGCCATCATGACCGACACGGACAACACGCGGGAGTCAGCGGTTGCCTGGTATGGTGATATTATTTTCAGCCAAAAATAACATTTGCCCCGTCATTGTTGATCGCAGACGTGCTGGACTGAATCGCCTGATCCGTCTGCCTGATCCATATACGGGAATTTCGGCAACATGCCGCTCATTATTTTACCGCACTCGACTATCTTCTGGATGTCCGCGTTACTCATGAGCTGCTGTGCGAAGGCCATGGCTTGCTGCTGCGCCTCGTCACGTTTGCCGCTGCTACACAAGGATTTTACTTCGGTCTCCACCTTGTGTGCCTGCTGCTCAACTTGCTGAATTTTTGCCTGGTCAACGCCTTGCATGCAGATCTGCATTTCCTGTGCCTTTTGCATCATGTTTTGCATGTCGGCCTGGCTCATGCTGCCGCCACCCATCCCGGGATAATTCTGCGCGAGGGCCGTTACCGGTAGTAACAGGGACAGTATGGTTATTGATAGTTTCATAATCTTTCCTCCATGGATTGGTAGCTGGCAGGTAAATAGTGCGCTCGACCCGACAGCATGGCAACTGCGATTTATTGGCCGCTGGAGCGGATCTCGTCCGCGATTTTTTTGCGTATGAAATCGCGGCTGCGATCCACTCCTACAGGATTGTCATAACGAAAATAATATAGATAACGCTGGACAGGGATAGTCCCGCGCCCCATATCGCCATCCAGTAGTGCTTGCTGCGCATGCCGGCGATGACAAAACCGATGCCAATGAAAAAGCTGAGTGTGGCAATGGCCAGGAAGGCACCCTGGTCGAGGGGTGGCCCGAGCTCATCCGGGTTGTCGCTAATTCGGTAACGCATATTCTCTGTGCTCGTGATTGGGTTAAAAAAAGCCCCTCACTGGGGGCTTGTTATTGCCGGGTCGCGGCGTAGCGTACCCAGCTAAGCTGTATGCAGCTTACTTCAAGGCAATTTCCTCACCCTGCCTGCCCATCAGGCTGCGGATGCGCCTGACGTAGTGGCGTGTCTGGCCAGGGACGTGCGGTGCAACACTGGCCCAGGATGCCGTCGGCGGGTTAATTTTCTGAAAGGTGTTTTTTATCCGGGCATACCCGGCATTGTAGCTGCCGAAGGCGAAATACAGGCGCTCGTCACCGGGCGGAGGTGACACCCAGCGCTTGTAGAGCTGGCGGTCGTAGTAGATGCCGGCCGCTATATTCCAGCGGGGTGAATCGATGTCCTTCATGTGCGGATTGTCATCCTGGATCTCGCGGTAAGTGGTTGGCATGATCTGCATGATGCCGCGTGCACCGGACTTGTTGCGGGCGTCGGGTTGCAGGCCGGATTCTGCGATGGCCTGTGCCTTGAACCACTGCCAGTTAACATTGGGGCCAAAATAGTGCTTTGAGTATTTCCTGAAATGCGAATCGAATTTGTCTGACCAGTCGCTGACCCTGGGCTCTTGTATGGCGCCGGCAGCAGTCGCTACAAGCGCTACCAGTGTCAGCGCAAGCTTAAGCATCAGTGACCAGCTGCACTAGTTCAGCCCCATGCCAATCACCAGGCCGATGCCGATGCCTATGCCTATAAACATACCCATGACCATCATGCCGACAGCCTGATTACCCTTGCCAAGTTCTTCGCCGATATCAAAATTGCACACGATCCTGTTGAAGAGCAGACAGCCCAGCCACATGAATGCCAGTGTCATCAAGCCGCCAAGGGTCGCATAGATGAAGTTCATAAGGATGGGGTCGAGAACATCAGTCATGGTGGCAGCCTCCCGGGCGCTTCTGCAGGTTCTCTGTAATATAAGCAGATATTGGACGCCAGCGCCAATCGGCCATAAAAAAAGCCCCTCGGTGAGGGGCTTTCGGCTGTTGCGTGTGAAATATCCCGTTACTTCGAGGCAATCTCTTCCAGCTGTTTGGCCTTGATGATCTGGCCGTCGAGACCGGCTTCCTTGCCGCTGCCGCCGTAGGCCACGCTCATCAGGGTTGAGTAGTACACCACCGGCATCTTGAAGTTGGTCTTGTACTTCTGGTTGATGTGGTCCTGGTAGACCTCGACATTCATCTGGCAAACCGGGCAGGGGGTGACGATCATGTCCGCACCGCCGTCATAGGCCGACTCGATGATGTCCTTGATCAGTGCCTGGCTCTTTTCAGGCTCACTGAATGCCAGTGCGCCGCCACAGCAGGATACCTTCTTGTCGTAGTTTTCAATCGGTTCGGCACCCATGGTCTCGACCAGCTTGTCGAGATACTTCGGGTTCTCATAGGACTCGCCGTCGATACCGAA
>JAQBDO010000002.1:0-4707 GCA_032124375.1 Gammaproteobacteria bacterium | reverse complement strand
GAGGAATACAGGGATGCACAACAAACATTATGATCTCATCGTTATTGGAGGCGGCAGTGGCGGTCTTGCCGTCGCTGAGAAGGCGGCTTCCTATGGCAGGAAAGTGGCTGTCGTCGAGGCAGGTAACATTGGCGGCACCTGTGTGAACAACGGCTGTGTACCCAAAAAAGTAATGTGGTATGCCGCACACCTGGCCCATGCAGTGGACAATGCCGGCGACTTTGGTGTTCCCGCCACGCGCAGCAAAACGGACTGGCGCAAGCTTGTTACGGGACGTGAAGACTATATCAGCGCTATCAACGCATACTGGTACAGGCATGTTGAGGAAAACGGTATTGACTACTTGTCAGGCTACGCCAGGTTTGTCGATACGAAAACCATTGAATTTGATGGAGAGCAATATTCGGCTGATCACATCGTGATTGCCACCGGTAGCCGCCCCATTGTACCGCCGGTGCCCGGCACCGAACTGGGTATCACCTCCGACGGTTTCTTCGGGTTGCAGCAGCAGCCGCAACGGGTGGCGATCGTGGGAGGTGGATATATCGCAGTCGAACTCGGTGGAATGCTCAACGCCCTCGGCTCGAACGTCACTGTAATGGCGATGGAGGATCGTCTTTTGAAACAGTTCGACCCGATGATCGGCGCTGTGCTCGAGCGCGAGATGCAGCGAACGGGTATCCGTGTACAGACCGGATACCAGGTGGTCGCCCTGTCAGAGCATGCCGATGGTATCGTGGTGAAGTCAGTAGACAACAGGACCCTGGGGGGCTTTGACAGTGTCATCTGGGCCGTTGGCCGCAGTCCGAATACGCACAGGCTGGACCCTGTGGCGGCAGGCATTGACATCATGCCGAATGGCGCGATCCTGGTGGATGACTATCAGAATACCAATGTCCCCGGGATTTATGCCATCGGTGACGTCACTGCTAAGGTGCCCCTGACGCCGGTGGCAATTGCCGCCGGGCGCAGGTTGGCTGAACGCCTTTTCGGTAACAACCCCGGCAGCAAGGTGGATTATCTCAATGTTCCCAGTGTGGTGTTTTCTCACCCGCCGATCGGCACTGTGGGCATGACCGAGACCGAGGCGCGTGAGCGTTATGCCGATATGGTAACCATCTATAGCTGCGACTTCACCCCCATGCGGCATGCCCTGTCGGCTCATGGTTCGGTCACTGCCATGAAACTGGTTTGTGCCGGCAGGGAAGAACGGATCGTTGGTATCCATATCATCGGTGAGAATGCCGACGAGATGCTGCAGGGCTTCGCCGTGGCATTGAGTATGGGTGCGACCAAGGCGGACTTCGACAGCACGCTGGCTATTCATCCGACCAGCGCCGAGGAACTGGTCACCATGAAAACACCGGACCAGGCAGACGCAGCCGGGACAGTTGCGGGTCGGGATGTTGAATGGCGGGAAGCTGGCTAGATCAGGCAGGTCGGGTTATTAACGCTACGGACACCAGGGATGCTCGGTCAGGTTACAACTCAAAGGAGTTACCTGCAGGGCACTGCGCGTTGTCGTTGCATGGTATTGATGTTCAACCGGGGCATCATCGCCGGTATATTGCTCGGCGGCCATTCGGCGCATCTGAAGAGGCTGTACATCGGCTCAAGTGTGACGGCCCGCTGGTCAAGTTGCAGCAGGATGCCACTGTGTTGAGTTGCACAGAAATTGGAACCAACAGAGTCAGATGTTTGTATTCCGCTCGGGCCCATCTTCGTCGAGAATCTTTATGAGATAACCAAATAGTTACAGCTGTCTTGGTGGGGCATTTCAAGGTGCCAATGATGGGTCATATCCGGACACAATCTAACACGCATGGGGTTATCCCGGTACAGGTCATCATTAACAGTCAGTTATACAGGGTCGAAATGGATTTGTTCATACAAATCACCCGGTCAGGATCATAGTGGCTGCGATTACAACACGTATTGATAATCGCATCGGTCAAAAATGATTCGAGTTCAATGTTATCACCCCGAATAGCGCAGCACTGGTTGGCGTTTGATAATCCCGGCTAAACACCTTGTCGCAAGGATGAGATAATGTTGCAGCAGCCAGCCGGCAGGGAAGCCGGCCGCGGGGAGCGTGCGCCTCGATACCAGTACCATCGCCCGGAGCAGACCCTTCGTTACCAACTTGTCGAAGAAGACTACTTCGATTTCGACGTGGTAGTGACGGGAATAATCGGCATAATCCACCTGCATAAGCACAGCATGCGCTGGCGTCAGGGAGCAGATCAGGTGAGATGAAACTTGTTCGCTTGTAACTGGTCGGAGGCCATGACAACAGTTACAGTAGCGCAGACAGCAATAAGGTGGCAGGCCAATAAATTTGTCCGCGTACATGCATAGCGAGTAGCCATGACAAACCTGGGGCATGTAGTATTTTATGTTCGAGACCTTGAACGGTCGGTGAAATTCTATAGCAGTGCTGTTGGTCTGGGTCTTAGCGGAAAAATCTTCAATGGCCGTGCGGCACTGCTCAGTGGTGGCAGTACGCACCATGAGTTACTGCTGATCCAGACGGGTGAAGCCGCGAGTCCCTTGCAGGGCAAACGTATCGGCCTTTATCACGTCGGCTGGAAAGTAGGTAATTCAGTTGCGGAGTTGACGGCGGTCCATCACAGGCTGAATGAGCTCGGCTACCCGGTAGATGGCCTGTCCGATCACACCATCAGCCAAAGTATTTATCTCCGGGACCCGGATGGCAATGAAGTTGAATTGTATGTCGACAATCCGGCGTATGACTGGCGCAATGATGACAGCTGGATGGAAGCGCCGGTGAAGCCATTGAACATCAGCGATTGAACGCGTGGGACACTGGAGAGGTTGATAATGATATGAGCGGAGTTACCCCGTACATTACCCTCGCGCAAATTGCCGCGCGCATGAAGGACATGAACACATACGATGAAGTCAACGCGGCGCTGGACGAGGCAGAATACCTGTTTGAAGTGATCCCGCCCGAGCTGCAGGATCCGGCCGAGACCCTGATTTCACAGCTCAGGGAGAAGCTCAAGAATCTGGAATAAGCCGTTTGAATAAAGGAATAAAGGGGTCAGTACCCTTATTGGGCGTGATCTTGAATAAAGGGGTCAGTACCCTTATTGGGCGTGATCTTACCAAATAAGGGTACTGACCCCTTTGCACTGACCCCTTTGCAGTTGGCATCTTACAACCCTTAACATAACCGGAAATTACCAAGTTCCCGATGTTCAGTATGCATGCTTGGTATCTAGGCCCGATGCCAATGCATCGAGGATACCATTATGCAGGCAACCTGCAGCATGCGACTGCTTATGCGTAACCGTATGCGCCGCATCGCTCGACATGCTCGCAAGGGTCAGCATGTTTGCAAAGCTGCTTTCAGCTTCGCTTCCAGGGCGTATCATCAATTCGGCGTGCCTGTTTTCCTCGGGTGTCGCAGCGAAGACGGTCTCACCTTCCTTGATCGTCTCGACCACCTTGATCTGGTCAATCTTCTCTGGATCGATGGCAGTCGGATCTTCGGAAAGGATCACGAAGTCGGCGAGTTTTCCGGTCTCGATCGAGCCCTTGGAAGCCTCCTCGTAGTGCTGCCACGCGGGCCAGATCGTCATCGCCTTCAAGGCTGTAATCATGTCCACCCGCTGGCTGGGTCCAAGACGGCATCTGCGGGGCAGCGTATAGCCATTGATCGAGCGATTACAGCTTGATGTGCAAGCCCACCCGATTATCTTCGGTAAAATCCAGCGAACAAGTGATAATTCCTCTGCTTGCACACATCATCCATTAGCTTTACGGGGACAACAGTGGTATGACTGCCCCCTGTTTTATACCATCCCGGGTCCAGTCGCATTGCCAGCCCGGAAAGGCGAGCGCAGGGTAGGGTTCCGGTTGAATCCACTGTGGCGTTTCATAGACAATGTCGAACTGCCGATCTTCGCGGACCCTGCCGATAAGGAACGGCTTGTAGGTATGACGTGATTTCGGGTCTACCATGATATCCCCACCCGGCGCTTCAAATACTATCCCGCTGTTGAAGGCTTCCAGCACCCGGTCCACCTCGAAACTGCCGGCTTTTTCCACCGCCAGTTTCCACAGGTATACCTGTGCATAAGCCGCTTCCATTGGATCGCTAACAACCCGGTCCTCGCCGTGCTCCGCTTGAAATCGGCTTACAAAGTCGCGATTTCTTGCCGTGTCGACAGTCTGGAAGTAGCTCCATCCCGCCAGGTGGCCCACGACTTCCTCGGGCAGCAGCCCTCGCAACTCGTCCTCGCCCACACTGGTGGCAAACACCGGCATTCGTTGGGGGCTAATGTCACGGCTGGCCAACTCATGGTAAAAATGGACATTGGTATCACCATTGAGGGTGCTGAATATGACATCTGGATTGGCGGCCACTATCTCATCAACAACGCTCTTGTACTCCCGCTCACCCAGTGGAGTGTAAAGTTCGCCAACAATCTCCGCGCCCTGTTTTTCGGCGTACTTGCGGGCAATGTAGTTTGCTGTTCGGGGATAGACATAGTCCGAGCCGAGCAGGAAAAAGCGCCGCCGCCTGCCGCCTTCTTCACGGGTCAGCCAGTTGATCCCCGGGATAATCTGCTGGTTAGGCGCGATGCCAGTGTAGATGATATTACGCGAACACTCGTTCCCCTCGTACTGTAATGGATAGAACAGCAGCCCATTGTGCTCCTCGAAAACCGGCAGCACCGC
>JAQBDO010000001.1:0-4717 GCA_032124375.1 Gammaproteobacteria bacterium | reverse complement strand
TAGCTGGAGGCCTCTTCAATATCACCGAGTTCATCCAGCGCCTGCTCCACAAGTCGAACATATTCCTGTGCCGTTTTAGGTCGTCCATTCATTGCAATACCACCTCATCTGGAAAATTTCAGCCCACATTACGTTTACGTTGCTGCGCCACCCTGTCAAATATTTCCTGATAATGTACCAGCCGGTCAGCCAGCAGCAGCAGGACACCTGTTCCCCCCTGTTCAAAATCGAGCCAGATAAACGGCACTTCCGGAAACTGCGCCTGTAATGCGTCATGCATGTAACCCACTTCGACAACCAGTATGCCGTTGTCTGCCAGATACAACGCGGCATCTCGTAACAGGCGTACAACGATGTCCAAACCATCTTCCCCGGCAATCAATCCGGTAGCCGGCTCATGCTGGTATTCCTCCGCGAGTTGCAGCATTTCCTCACGTGGCACATAGGGCGGATTGGAGACAATAATGTCATAGCGCTTGCCCTCAAGCGCCGAGAACAGATCCGACTCAATCAGCTTGACACGTTCCTCCATGCCATGTCGCTGCCTGTTTATGCGGGCAACATCCAGGGCATCCCTGGAAACGTCGGTCGCATCAATCTGTGCCCACGGAAATGCAGCGGCACAGGCCATGGCAATGCAGCCACTGCCAGTGCCAATATCAAGGATGTTTTGTACCCGGTTCACGTCAATCCAGGGGACAAACCGGGCAACGATCAGTTCGGCGATTGGCGAGCGCGGTACCAGCACGCGCGCATCGACATAAAAGGGCATGCCGGCAAACCAGGCCTCCTCCATCAGGTAGGCGGCCGGTTTACGGGTTTGCACGCGCTGTTCAAGCAGCGCGATAACACGTTCACAGTCTGCCGTACTGATCTCCGTATCCAGCACCGTATCAGGCTGATCATAGCCAATCTCCAGCACATACAAAACCAGTGAGGCCGCTTCATCAAGGGCATTATCAGTGCCGTGGCCATAGACCAGCCCGGCCTTGTCAAATCGGTCCGCAGCCCAACGGATAAGTGCCCGCGGGGTTTTATCTGGTTGCGTCATTTATCTCCATAAAGATTTACATCCCGTCTGTCCGGCACAGTAAAACAGTGTATCGCAAGCGGCTCTTGTGGAATAATCGCCGCCCATGTCTGTAAACAGCAAACAATCCGGATTCAAGCGCATACTCGCGGGCGTTATTATAACCATACTGTCTGTAGCAGCCGGTATCTGGGCCGCGCGGGCGGTGCTGGATCGCGAGGCAGCCCTTAATGATCTTGAGGCCACGCGCTTTCCGGTCGCCAGAGAGGTGCCGCCGTTCGAACTAATCGATCATAACAACGCGGTCTTTGACAACAACAGCCTCAAGGGACACTGGTCATTTCTGTTCTTCGGATATACCCACTGTCCGGATGTATGCCCAACCACCCTTTCCGTCCTCAACAGTGTGGCAGGCAAGCTCCAGGATATCGATGACGATATTCGTTTTATCTTTGTCAGTGTTGATCCTGAACGCGACACCCCCGAACAGCTGGCCCGCTATGTTACTTATTTCAATGGTGATTTTATCGGTGTCACCGGCACACCCGGGGGTATGGAGGAAATGACCAGACAACTCGGCATCCTTTATAACCGGGTTGCCGCGGAAGACGGCTCTGACGGCTATCTGATTGATCATAGCGCCAGCGTATTACTGTTTGATCCGGATGGCCGCTACCATGCGGTTTTCACCCCTCCCCTGTCAGCCAATGCCATCAGCGCTGACTTCAGAAAAATGCAGCAGGCCTATCAATGAATATTTACCTGTCTCGTATGCTCACCGCATTACTGCTACTGATCGGGGCGTCAGCCGCCACTGCAGACGCAACACTTGAAATCAGTGAAGCATGGGTCAGGGAAGCGCCACCAACGGCTCGAATGATGGCCGGTTATATGACAATAAACAATACCAGCGATACTCCTGCCACCGTTATCTCAATCAGCAGCCCAGACTATGACAGCGCCGAGATCCACCGCACCGTTATCGAAGACGGAGTCGCCCGGATGCTCCCGGTCAGGCAACTGGAAATCCCAGCCAACAGCCAGGTCAAACTTGAACCGGGCGGCCTGCACTTGATGCTGTTTGAGCCTCAGCGCCCGTTGCCAGAGGGTGAAACTGTTACCTTCATAATCCATCTTGATGACAGTAATTCTGTAAGCACGACATCACCCGTGGTCCGCAAAACCGGCGAAGATCACTCCCATCACCACCACTAAAGATCCTCGCCTGCTGCATGACGCTCTCTCAGGATCCAGGGATGCCAGGAACACCCCGTGTCAGACAGTGATACCAGTCTGCCAGACCTGCTGAAGTCCTGGCCACTGGTGTTACTGCCACATCAGCTGTTATCGCGGCTGGTACGCAGTGTCACCCGTTGGCAGATCCCATGGTTGAAGAACGCGTTAATCCGCGTATTTATTCGACACTTCAAGGTTGATATGTCGGAGGCTGAGGCAGCCAACGCCGAAGACTATGCAGACTTCAACAGCTTTTTCACCCGCGCACTCAAACCTGCCGCCCGCACCTGGTCCGACGACACACAGGCCATTGTCAGCCCGGTAGACGGCTGCGTGAGTCAGGCTGGTGACATCCACCATGACAGGCTGATACAGGCAAAGGGTCGGGATTACTCGCTCTCCGCATTGCTCGGGGATAACAAGGCGAATACCGCTAACTTTGAGAACGGAAAATTTATTACCCTGTATCTGTCACCGCGTGATTATCACCGCATCCACATGCCCTGCCAGGGACGCTTACTGGAAACAACCTACGTACCCGGCCGGTTATTCAGTGTTGCACCACACACGGTCCGTGCGATACCCGGCCTGTTTACACGCAACGAACGGCTGGTGACACTGTTTGACACCCCTGTCGGTCCAATGGCTCTGATTATGGTGGGTGCTATTTTTGTGTCCTGCATGGAAACGGTCTGGTCCGGAGTCGTCAATCCGTCCATGGGCATGCATCTGCAGCAAACCCGCTTCAAGCAGGCAGACAGCCCTGCCGTGGATCTCCAGCGGGGTGAGGAAATGGGACGCTTTAATATGGGCTCAACCGTTATCCTGTTGTTTGGCCCACAGCAGATTGACTGGATCGAAAGCCTGCAACCCGGCTCGCCCGTCCAGTTGGGACAACTACTGGGCAACCGCAACAACCGGTAATAAGTTATTCTCGCCGCCATGTAAAGGGTATGATGCCCCGCTCTCTGCTTTTACACACCGTTCAGACAGGAAAACGCCATGAATCCCACGCTTAATATCGCGGTCCGCGCAGCGCGCAGCGCCGGTAACGTCATTATTCGCAACCTCGGGAAACTGGACACCCTGGCTATACATACCAAAGACCGTAACGACTTCGTGACCGAGGTCGACCGGCAAGCCGAACAGGAAATCATTTACATACTGCGCAAGGCCTTTCCCGGTCACGGCATACTGGCTGAGGAAAGCGGCGTACAGGAAGGCAATGATTACCAGTGGATTATTGACCCGCTGGATGGCACCACCAACTTTCTGCATGGCTTCCCCCAGTTCGCTGTTTCCATTGCCATGCGACACAAGGGACGTATGGAACACGGCGTCATCTACGACCCCCTGCGCCAGGAGCTGTTTACAGCAACGCGCGGTGGCGGGGCTATGCTGAATGATCAGCGAATTCGTGTCACCAAGCGTAAAACGCTGGAAGGCTCGCTGCTGGGCACCGGCTTCCCGTTCAAGTCACAACAGCATCTGGATGCCTACCTCGATATGTTCCGGGCGTTGTTCCCGCAAACAGCCGGCATCCGCCGCGCCGGATCCGCTGCACTCGATCTTGCCTATGTCGCAGCCGGTCGCCTGGATGGCTTTTGGGAGATTGGCCTGAGCATCTGGGACATGGCGGCCGGTGTACTGCTGATCCAGGAAGCCGGTGGTCTTTCCAGTGATTTAACTGGCGGTAACAATCACCTCGAGAGCGGCAACATCGTCGCTGGAAATCCCAAGCTATTCGCTGAAATTCTGAAAACCATTCGGCCTTACGTCTCCGCTAAACTCAGCTAGGCGAAGGCCCGGATTGAAGCACGGATTCAGACGCAGAACAACACCATAACCAGTTGTTTTAATCGCCTAATATCTATACCCAACAAGTATTTACAGCGTCTCCCGCCTGTTTAAGTTTGCCCGCCCTGCGCCGATGCAATATCCAGTGCGTAGCACACTTTCAAAACCCGGGAGCGAGAGACAACGTGAACAACAAAAGAATTAATGGTGTAGCGCTGGAGATGATAATGCGTGATGTCCTGCATGGTATGAATGGCTTCACCACCGAGGTCTGCAGTGGCAGTGAAACAGGCAGAATGGAAATCATCGCTGTCGAGGAAGCTGAAAATAACGCGCAGGAAATAGCCACTGTTATCCCGTTCCCGGGGGCCCGCAAACAGTCCAGGTGAATCAACTACAGCAACCCGGGCAGTACGCCCGGGTTGTAATCAGGCTAACAACTCAGACGCTACTGCCATCGCCCTCTTTTTCTTCTACCACGACCGGCATCAAATCGGCCTTGGTCACACCCAGCGCGAGGGTGGCGGTACTGGCGATGTAGATGGAAGAATAGGTACCCACGACAATCCCCAGACTCAGGGCCAGCGCGAAGGTATGAATTATTTCCCCACCAAAAACAAACAGCGAGATCAACACCAGTAACGTCGTCATAGA